>JAIMBL010000162.1 GCA_023511615.1 Leptolyngbyaceae cyanobacterium HOT.MB2.61 | reverse complement strand
AATCCACGAGCAGCCGCGCGCGATCAGCGATACCGCCGAAGGCATCCTCGATGCGGGTGATTTTGTGCCGTCGCTGTACCAGCAGAATTGCAATGTAGTTCAACATCAGGGTGACGATGATCAGGTTCATCCCGCGCTGGAGGTGCAGGAAACCTGCTAAACCACTCCAGAGGGCGCCTCCGAAGGTTCCAGCGATCAAAATGGCCGGAATCAGCAGCCAGGGGGAGAGGTTGGGAAAGGTGAGGGCGATGATACTGCCACAGAGGGCTCCCCAGTAATACTGGCCTTCGGCTCCGATGTTCCAGACGCGCGATCGAAAGGCGATGGTCAATCCCAGGCCAATGATTAACAGGGGTGTGGCTTTGAGGATCGTTTCGGTGAGCTGGCGGCTACCCCCAAATGCCCCCAGGAACATGACCTGGTACGCCTGAAAGGGATTGGCTCCGGTCATCAGAATCAATAGGCCTCCGATCGCCAGAGCCAGAACCAACCCCAGCAGCGGAAACAGGAGGGCTGAATAGTGGGACAGAAAAATCCAGACTTGAGGGAGTCGCTTTTTAGCTCTTGATCTAGTATCTTCAGCTACCACAGCTCACCTTCCCTGCCATCAGTAAACCGAGGTGATGAACATCGGCCTCGTGGGCATCAACTATTCCAACAATTTTGCCTTCGTAGAGGACGGCGATGCGATCGCTCAATCGTAGAATTTCTTCCAACTCGGTTGAAATCAGCAGAACGGCTGCCCCCTCATGGCGCTGGGCAATCAACTGATGGTGGATGTATTCAATGGCGCTGATATCCAATCCCCGTGTGGGTTGAGCTGCCAGGACGACCTGATGGTTCTGGGATAGCTCTCGACCCAACACAATGCGCTGGGCATTGCCGCCGGACAGTTTACCCGCCGGAATTTTGACGGAAGGCGTGCGAATATTAAACTGCTGTACCAGTTGCAGGGCATATTCCAGAATGGCTTGCAGATTCAGAAAACCATGCTGATTGAACGGAGGCTTGCGGATTTCGCGCAGCACGGAGTTTTCGGCAACGGAGAAATCGGACAGTAGGCCCATGCCGTAGCGATCACTGGGGATATGGGCCAGGGTGCCATTTAGCATGATCTTTCCCTGGTTTAAGGGCCGCAGGCTAGCAATCGCCTCCTCCAGTTCCCGCTGTCCGTTGCCATCGACTCCGGCAATGCCAACAATCTCACCCGCGTGAACCGTCAGATTGACACCCCGCAGAGCAGGGATGCCGCGATCGCTCTCGACCCAGACATTCTTGAGTGTCAGGAGTGGTTCTCCTGGCTGACTGGGTGCCTGAGTGCGGGAAAGGCTTACTTCCCGGCCAACCATCATCTGGGCAAGCTGGCGTTCGGTGCAGTCTTTTGTTTCGACGGTGCCTACGGTGCGACCATCACGCAGGACTGTGACGCGAGCGCAGACTGCCATCACCTCATTCAGCTTGTGGCTAATAAAAATAATTGAGGTTCCCTGTTCAGCCAGTCTTCGCAGGACTCCCAGGAGTTCCTCAACCTCCTGGGGGGTCAGGACAGCCGTTGGTTCGTCCAGGATCAGGATTTTTGCCCCCCGGTCAATGGTTTTCAAAATCTCAACCCGTTGTTGTTCGCCAACAGAAAGGTGCCAGACCTCTGCTGCTGGATCGATTTGTAAACCGTACTGATTCGACACCGCCTTCAAGCGAGTGTGGAGCCGTTTTTCGTCCTCCTTCAAAATTCCAGACCGCTGCCCCAGAATGATATTGTCGGCCACGGTGAAGCTCTCCACCAGCATGAAGTGTTGGTGGACCATGCCTATTCCTGCGGCGATCGCATCTCTGGGAGAGTGAAACCGCACGGGCCGACTAAACAATCGGATCTCTCCAGCATCGGGTTCGTACCAGCCGCATAGGATATTCATCAGAGTGGTTTTGCCAGCGCCATTCCCTCCCAGCAGAGCGTGAATTTCTCCACAGCGCAGTTCAAAATTCACCCCGTCATTGGCTACGACTCCAGGAAACTGCTTGCAAATGCCAATTAATTCAACAGCCAGCAGCGGTGTTTCAGTATCTGAAGGGCGGGAGAGTCTGGCGGTTTCAAGGTCAGTCATAACCTGGCAGCAAGAACAGTGGACTCGATACAGGAGCAATGAGCAGTGCTGGCCGTTATCGACAACAACTTACCATCATGACGATTTGGGCACTGCGCAAGAACAATACTGGATACCTTATCAGTCTGCCCCGGTAGACTAGGTAACAAGCCACACTCCTAAAATGTGATCCGCCTAAAATGTGATCCGCTGAGTGACCCAGATGGGTTGCCCTTCCTCTCCTGTTTGGGGTTTTGCCAGTCGCCAGGTTTTACCTTCTTTCTGACGTTGCAAATAGACCTCAAATGGATTTTGTTGCTGGGTCACCTTACGACTGGGTAACTGAATCGTGTAGTCGTAGGTGCCCCGAACACGGTATCCCTGTAAATCGTCAATCGTGAGCGGAGTTTTTTCGGTAATGACCACTCGATTGATCTGGATAGTCTGGGGTTGGGATGGAAGTCGCAATTGTTGACTGAGGATTTGCTGGGTTTGACTGAGCTGAAGGGCGATCGCCCGCTCCACCCATTGCTGGCCCGGCCCTCCACCCATCCCTCCGCAGGCCGTAAGCATCAACGCCAGCGCGATCACCACCAGTACCCGTAGTATGGACTTTCCTATCTTCATCACATTTCAACCAGGCCGTCTTCTGCTGGAGCCAATATCCTTCCAGGGTTAGTATAAAGCTGAACGGGTTTCGATTCTGAGGCTCTCCTGGGAGTTTGGCAATAAGCGACGCTTATCACCGAAACAAAATCAATATTCCAGGGATTCTGTTTTAGATGAAAGACTAGCTTACGCTACTCTTTCACTGACAAGCCGGAAAAACCCATTCTGAAGCGGAAATGGAACCATGGGAAACAAAAACCTCAATCTGAGCGATCGCCTCTACGATTACCTGCTCTCAGTCTCCCTGCGGGAACCCGAAGTTCTGGCAGAGTTACGCCAGGAAACGGCTCAATTCCCCATGAGCATCATGCAAATCGCCCCAGAGCAGGGACAGTTTATGGCCCTGCTGATCCAGTTAATGGGGGCCCAAAAAGCATTGGAGGTTGGTGTTTTCACGGGTTACAGTTCCCTCTCTGTTGCTCTGGCAATGCCACCAGAGGGCAAATTAGTGGCTTGTGATATCAGTGAGGAATACACGGCGATCGCAAAGCGCTACTGGCAAAAAGCCGGAGTTGCCAACAAAATTGACCTGCGGATTGCGCCTGCCCTGGAAACACTGGATCAACTGCTGGCATCTGGACAGGCCAATACTTTTGACTTTGCCTTCATTGATGCCGACAAGAAAAATTATCCGAATTATTATGAACAAGCCCTGCAACTGGTTCGCCCCGGTGGGTTGATCGCAATTGATAATGTCCTCTGGTCTGGGAGAGTTGCCGACCCCGCTGATCAGGACGGTAGCACCAACGCAATTCGGGCCTTTAATCAGAAATTGCATCAGGATGAGCGGGTCCGAATCAGCCTGTTACCGATTGCCGATGGGCTGACACTGGCGATGAAAGTATGAAGCAACCCATGAATCCTGATGGCTTCTTCTCCTGAGCGTCCCATCATTCTAGAACTGGTCGTGCGATCGGCCCATCCGGCTCTTCTGGAAGGTCTGGATGTCTGGTTGCGGCTGGGACTGTTGTCTGATGAGGTGGTTCGGCAGATTTGTCAGGAGCATCTGACCTGCCCTCTGCCCCAACCAGTCCCTGTTTCTGTGAAACCAGAGGAAGCATTCATTGATCCGTTCCTGGAATCCCCTCCCCCAGAAACACCAGGAGCGGTTCGCCCCACCAGTTGGTTGACTCAGATAATGCAGTCTTTCATGGCTGAGGTCAGCGTCGTCTGGCTGCTGTTCCTGGGTGTGTTCATGGTGGTGGTGTCATCGGGAGTCCTGGCGGCTACCCAATGGCACAATTTCTCTTCCATCGGGCAGTATCTGATTCTCCTGGGCTATACCCTGGCCTTTTGGGTAGCCAGCATCTTCACCGGGCGGAGATCGGCCCTGCAACTCACCAGCCGCATGTTGCAAATTACAACCCTGCTGATTATTCCAGTGAACTTCTGGATGATGGATGGTTTCCGGTTGTTAAGTAGCCCTCTGGGGTTGGTTGTGGCTGCGATCGCCGCCTTCAGTCTGACTACCCTTACCCTCCACCTGCTCAAACCCGCTTCGTCCGAATCTGGCAATACCTGGTTGACGGCGGGGGCGGCGATCGCCCTCAGTTGGCTGCACTGGGGCTGGGGTTGGGCAAATTTTCCTCTGGTTGCGACTTACTTAGGAATGATTGGGGCAGCGTTGTCGTTGGTGTATCAGGAACGGGAGCAGGTGGGAGTGGGGAGTGGAGCTTCAAGCAGGCAGGAGACAGAAGAGACCAGGGACTGGGGGCCAGGGGCTAGGGATTTGGTATTGGGACAACTTGACACTCAACACTCAACACTCATCCACTCATCCACTCATCCACCCCTCCACCCATCTACCCATTTACCTTCTTCCCCTCTCACCTCCGGCTTCATTGCGGTTGCCTTCAGCACTCTGCTGCTCATTGCCAGGGCAATTCTTGTCGCTCAGGTGCCTGTCCCACGGCTGGGCTTGGTGGTGGGAATTGGTGGCTGGTTGCTGTGCTGGTTGTCACGTAAACAGGTGGGGCGGGCAGGCTGGGCAAGGATAGGGGCAGGGTTGTTAATTGTGGGATGGCTGGTTGCGGTGACGGTCACTCCTCCCTGGCAGGCGATCGCTGTTAGCGGTTTAGGCTTGTGGCTTCTGGCAGACTATCTGTGGCGTTCCGGTCAGGGACAGTACCTGATAGCTGGTTTTCTGATGGGGCTGCAAATGGTTTGGCTGCTATGGCGAGTACTTCCACCCAACTGGCAGCAGTGGGTCATTAATGGCTGCATTCAACTGGCTGGACCAGAAGCCATGCCCTTTTCTCTGGCGGGGCTCTGGTTTTTCCCCTATTTGCTGCTGACCATTTTCCTGGCCTCTTACCTGCGGCAGCAGCAACGCCCTGACCTGGCAAAGCAGACAGAGAAACTGGCGCTGGGTTTGGGATTGGCTCTGGCTGCGGTAAGTGCAGGAAATTCTCTGGTGCGTTTGATCAACCTGACTCTATCTACCCTCACCCTGCTGGTAGTGGTCAGTCAGCGCAGACAGGTAGAAAGGCCATTGGTGTATTTGACCCATGGAACCGGGTTAGCCGCGATCGCCGCAGGCACTTACTATCTCTTTCCCAACCTCAGCCTCCACCATTGGGCAGGGATGCTGATTGTTGGAATGTTACTGGAGTGGGCATTTGCGGGAGTGGGCGACTGGCGACAAAGCGCCTGGCACTTCGGTCTTGTCCTTGCCGTTATTAGCTATCTCTTTCTGAGTGAGATGACCTGGCATGAGGATCGCAATGACTGGGGACTTGTCTGGTTGGTGACGCCGCTGGCATTGACTGGTCTGGCTTTTCGGAGGACTTTTTCGCCATCAGGGTTGGCGGCCTGGTTGAGTGTAGTGGCCCTCGTCATGGTTCAACCTCTGACGTTTGGTTCTGGTAGAGAACGGTTGATTGGTCTGGGAGCCGCCACCGTACTGATGGTACTGAATACTCAGAGGTTGCAGCATTTAATCGCCGCTTTATTGACCGTTGGTTTTGGGCTAGCGTTTGCGGCTGCGACGGTTTGGGAGGTGTTTGGCGCAAATCTGAGGCTTGAATGGGCGGTGAATTTGCTGGCGATCTCGATCCTGGTTCTCTGGCTGTTGCGGGGGGCATTGGTGCGTCGCCGAACTCTGCTGGCAGAGCGCTATCGGCAGGCAATGGATGGTTGGGCGATCGCGCTTACCCTCTTCACCCTTTTTCTGCTGACCTGGATCAACCTGGCCCTTTACGGGGGGTTCGATTCTGCGAAATGGCCGTATGTTTCAGCCGCTGCCCTAATGTCTGTAATGACTGGCCTGCGACTGTGGCAGTCCATCTACAGAGGTGGTTTTTACCTCCTGGCCTGGAGCCTGGAACTCCTGTTGATGGGAGCCGTTGCCCTCATGGGGCGATCGCTGGATACCCTGGCCACCCTTAACCTTGCCCTGGGTTTGGGTACCCAGCTCCTGGGCGACTGGTGGATCGCAAAGGCCGGAACCAGCAACCCACGAATTTTAGATAGCGCCGCCACCTCACAAAACCCAGAATTGAACTCTCAAGCCGCTACCCTTTCTACTCCCCAATCCCTACTCTTTACCCCCTACTCCCTCCATGTCATCCCCCTCCTCTACGCCGCTCTGGGCCTTTTCCTGCAGCATCGCAGCTTTACAGCCTCCACCGGACTCTATACCCTCGCCGCTTCACTGGTTGGAATTGGCATCGGTCGTCGGCAAGCTGCTTTCAGACCACTGACTTACCTCGCTCTGTTTGGAATTTCCTGGGGAGCCTATGAACTTTTGTTCTACCAGTTATCTCAGGCAGAGGGGGATCATCCTGGGGATGCCCTGGTACTGATGGCAGCCTTAGCGGCATTCCTGGCGATCGCCTTCCGTCTCCTCCTGCCCTGGCTGGTTCCCTACCTCCGCCTCACCCCACCCAAAATTCGCGTGATTGCCCATCTCCACTGGGCGCTGGGTAGCCTTCTGTTGCTGGGCGCGATCGCCCCTTCCCTCAGTCCCCAGAGAAAGTGGTGGTGGGTTGGCGTATCAGCCATCCTCGCTGCCTGCGCCCTGGCAACCGCCCATCACTCCCCTCTGCTCTCCCCTGCGCCCCTACCCCCTTCTGCTCCCCCCTCCTCCCTCTGGACCTACGCCGGAATCATCCAGAGTCTCATCACCCTCGCCTACCTGCTACACCTGCTTCTACCCAACGAGGTTCTGCTTGACTGGGCCGGGGCGATCGCCACCCTGATTGCGGCTATCCTCTACCTGACACCCTGGCATCGCTGGGGCTGGCAGCGTCATCCCTGGCGCAGGTTGGCCATAGTTCTGCCGGGTATCGTACTCCTGCTCTTCGGTGGGGGCGGCACGATTCAGAGTTGGTTGGTTGGGGCAGCGTTCTATGCCTGGCTGGCTAAGGCAGAGGGAAGGGTGCGCCTCAGCTACGCTGGTGTTCTACTGGCAAATTGGGCCGTGATAAGGCTATTTGACCGGTATGGAATCACCGAGCCGCTGTGGTATGCAGCTTTGCTGAGTGCTTCCCTGTTATACGTCGCCCAGATTGACCCTGGGCTGCGATCGCCCAGCGAACGGGACAAACGCCATCTCCTCCGCTGTCTGGCAACGGCTCTGGTGTGTTTGACAGCCCTTTACCAGTCCGAAGTTGGAATCGCAGGGATTCTACCCATTTTGGTGAGCATGATCAGCAGCGGGATTGCGATCTGTTTCGTGATGGTAGGCATTCTGCTACGAGTTCGAGCATTCCTCTACGTCGGCACTCTGGCATTCATCATCCAGGTACTGAGGCAACTGTGGTTGTTTATCAATGACTACTCCCTGCTGCTGTGGGCCATGGGCATTGCGTTGGGGCTGGTCCTGATTTGGATCGCCGCCACCTTTGAAGCCCGCCGCACTCAAATTTCGAACCTGGTGCAGTACTGGACCTCTGAACTGAGCGAGTGGGAATAGCAATGGGCAAAAGGGCAATCAAACATCCAGATCTAAAGCAAACCTTGTTATGGAAAAAACTAGGGAACCACTTAAACCATTATCTCAACTAAGCTAGCCTGCTTGTTATTACTGAATGACCACCGCGGGTCTAACCGGAGCCTGACTCTCCAGGGTCTTTCCCTCATTCCTCTCTTCCAGTCGCTGTTGCTCGTCCAGGTCGAAAGTGGACATGATTTCATCATGCACTCTTAACCGTGAGCAGGGAATGGTGTCAGACAAAATGGCGCTTGCCATCATGCCGCAGTGAATTTCCAGCAACGCTCCGGCTACAGCCTCAAATACCAGACGCTGCCCTGGAAAGACCACTCGTTCAAAGTACCAGCCAGGAATGTTTGTAATCCGAGCAACCTGAATTCGGCTGGTGGCGTTGACATAACAACAGATAATTTTTCTACTGGCACTATCTGAAGGCAGTGGGTCAAAAATCTGAGCCATAAGGAGCTTACCCCGATTCAATAAAAGACCCTATCAGGCTAACACTCCGCGATCCCGCACGCTGTAAATCCGATTACCAACCGATTGCTTATCAAAGGGAGGGGTGAGGAGGAAGGAGGAAGGAGAACGCCCTCTCACTTAACTAAGATCCCGCAATCTAGAGACGGTGGTATCGTAAAGATATATGAAATTAATTTTCAGAATTTTTGGTGGGAATAGGACCCGTGGCTAACCGAATTCTCTACGTTCGTCTCCCTTGCAACCCCATTTTTCCGATTGGTGTTGTTTATCTGGCAGACCACGTTCATAAGGTATTTCCCACTGTCGAGCAGCGCATTTTTGACCTGGGGACGGTGCCGCCTCTAGACTATGCATCTGCATTGGATGCCTGTATTGATGAGTTTCGCCCGACCTTGTTAGTCTTCTCCTGGCGAGATATCCAAATCTACGCTCCTGTAGGTGGACGGGGAGGCAACCCGCTTCAACATACGTTCGAGTTTTTCTACGCCCGTAATCCGCTGGTGAAGTTGCGGGGCGCGTTAGGATTGCTGCGAGTCGCTAAGGGCTACTATGGGGAACTTTGGCGCAACCTGGGCTTAATTAAACGGGGCATGAAACGGGCAAAGCGGTATGACCCGGCTGTGTGTTCGGTTGTGGGTGGGGGGGCGGTTAGCGTTTTCTATGAGCAATTGGGGAGGAGCCTGCCCACAGGAACCATTGTTTCGGTTGGAGAAGGGGAAGCGCTTTTAGAGAAGCTTTTGCAGGGGAAGAATTTTCTGGATGAGCGGTGCTATGTGGTGGGGCAGACGAAACCGCGCGATCGCATGATCCACGAAACCCCGACCCCCATTGAAAAAACGGCCTGCAATTACAATTACATCGAAACCATCTGGCCGGAGTTTGACTACTACCTGCAAGCCCAGGATTTTTATGTGGGGGTGCAAACCAAGCGCGGCTGTCCCCACAACTGCTGCTACTGCATCTATACCGTGATTGAAGGCAAACAGGTACGGGTTAATCCTGCGGATGAGGTGGTTGCCGAAATGCGTCAGCTTTATGACCGGGGCGTTCGCAACTTCTGGTTCACCGATGCCCAACTGATTCCTGCCCGTAAGTATATGGATGATGTGGTGGAGTTGCTGCAAAAGATTCTGGATGCAGGTATGGATGACATCCACTGGGCCGCCTACATCCGGGCAGACAACCTCTCGCCAGAGATGTGTGACCTGATGGTCAAAACGGGCATGAATTACTTTGAGATCGGGATTACCAGTGGTTCTCAGGAATTGGTTCGCAAAATGCGGATGGGCTATAACCTGCGTACCGTGTTGCAAAACTGCCAGGATCTCAAGGCGGCTGGTTTCAATGACCTGGTTTCCGTCAACTATTCCTTTAACGTTATTGACGAAACATTCGATACGATTCGTCAAACCATCGCCTACCATCGGGAACTGGAACACATCTTTGGAGTCGATAAGGTCGAACCGGCGATCTTCTTTATTGGCCTGCAACCCCATACCCATCTGGAAAAATACGCTTTTGACCAGAACATTCTAAAACCGGGGTATGACCCGATGAACATTACCCCCTGGACGGTGAACAAACTTCTGTGGAACCCGGAACCGCTTGGCTCTTTCTTTGGTGAGGTCTGCCTGCAAGCCTGGAGACAAAACCCAAATGACTTTGGGCGTGAGGTAATGAATATTCTGGAGCAACGGTTAGGCCGGGCTGATCTGGAAGAGGCTCTGTCAGCCCCGATCGCCGAACCAAAAGCCAGAGAGGTAATGGCGGTTTCCTGAATCGAACCGCAGGCAGTGGATCTATAGTGGGGCGATCGCAATTAGTCTAGTTGCGATCGCCTTCATGTTTCCTGAACAGGCCCTTTACGCAAACACCTACTCAATCAGAGGCAATATGGGGCATATTCACATCCTGCGCGACTTCTACTCTTCCGTCGAAAGAACCAACCGCACGATCCGTATTTATACGCCCGACGCTTACGACCATAACCCCGATCAGCGGTTCCCAGTCCTTTACATGTTCGATGGACAGAATGTTTTTGCCCATCCCGAATCCGCCGTTTACGATACCTGGTGCGCCAACTGGGCGATGGATAAGCTAGCCTATGAAGGCAGCATTCCCCCCTGGATTATCGTCGCGATTGACCATACGCGCGATCGCTTCACCGAATACTCGCCCTGGATCGGTGGACGTGCTGAACGTACCGCCAAATTCCTGGTTGATAGCCTCAAACCCTACATCGACAAAACCTACCGCACCCGTCCAGAACAACCGTGGACAGGCGTAATGGGAGCCAGCATGGGCGGCCTGATGACCCTCTACCTCGGCAAAACCTACCCTCACATTTTTGGACGTATTGGTAGCCTTTCCGCTACTTTGATGTGGGGTAAAGGCTGGTTTGGCAAAGGGCAGATGTTTAGACTGTGGAACCACAAAACAGATTACTGGTCAAAGATTTATATCTATGTGGGTGGCGGCGAACAGTATTCCTTCAATGGCATCTGGTTGGATTATCCCCCCATCAACCGCGACTTTTACGAGCATCTGAAAAAACTTGGCTACCGCGATCACGAACTGCGCTTCGAACTGGCAGAGGGCGAACCCCACCACGAAACCGCATGGCAACGGCAATTGCCTGACATTATGCGTTGGTTACTGGAAGATACCCAGGGAGTTTAGTCGATAGGCTGAGGGCGATCGCAAACCCCCGTGATCGCCCCACTGCCATTGAGATACTTTAGATAAGTAGGAGAGGTACAGATTTATCCGATTCGATTCCGATGGTCAAAATTCCTTCTCAGCGTTTGACAGTTCCGCCCCTGGAAAATGGCGATCGCCTCAACCGCTACGAGTTCGAGCGTCGTTACAATGCGATGCCAAACCTGAAAAAAGCCGAACTGATCGAAGGAATTGTTTACATGCCTGCTGCCTTAAGATTCAAAAGCCACGGTGAACCTCATGGTTGGATCATGACCTGGCTCGGTGTTTACCAGGCAGCAACGCCTGGAGTCGCTCTGGGAGTCGAACCAACGGTGTGGCTGGATCTAGATAACGCCCCTCAACCAGATGCGGTTCTTCTGATTAATCCAGCAGCGGGTGGTCAAGCTCGAATTAGTGAAGACGACTATGTTGAAGGCGCACCAGAATTAATTGTCGAAATTGCAGCAAGTAGCGCAGCGATTGACCTTCATGCTAAGAAAAATGCCTACCGCCGTAACGGGGTTAAGGAGTATATCGTCTGGCAGGTGCTGGATCAGAAACTGAGCTGGTTTTATCTGGAAGCGGGCGAGTATCTTGACTTGCCATATGACCATGGAATTTTGCGAAGTCAGGTTTTTCCGGGGTTATGGTTAGAGGTGGCAGAACTTTTGGCTGGAAACATGCAACGGGTTCTGGCTGTTGTGCAGGAGGGCTTGCAGTCTGCCGAACATGCTGCTTTTGTAAAGAAATTAGGCAGTCCCCAGTAGCCCTTGTGAACGGTGTATAGCATCACAAATATAGCTATAGCCACCAGGCTTAGGACGGGGTGCAGGGGTGGAACCCCTGGCTTGGGGCGAAGCCCCCAACCCCCCCTTAAACCCAGTGTCCTAAGCAACCTGGCGACAGC
>JAIMBL010000161.1 GCA_023511615.1 Leptolyngbyaceae cyanobacterium HOT.MB2.61 | reverse complement strand
GGGGGCGTTGCCCCCAGGCAGGGGGTTTCACCCCCTCCACCCCCAAAACCATCTTTAATTTAATTGCACCCAGCTACCTTATCTACTTCACTGTAGAAGTGGGTGGCCCTGCGGTCACAATTACCATGCGATCCGGGTGCAGCAGTTCGACAATCATCTGATTAACCTGGGCTGGGGTAACAGCTTCGATCTTGTCCGTATAATTACGGATTTCGTTGATGTCCAGGCCAAACACAGCGTTCATCAGGATAACACTGGCCAGATCCTCTGGATCGGCCAGTTCGACAGGATAACTACTGGTGAGCGATCGCTTCGCCGCAGCCACTTCTGCCTCTGTAACCCCTTTCTCTCGTACCTGCTTCAAAAGACTCAGGGTACTGGCGATCGCCCGTTCAGTATCCTCTGGGGCAGTTTGCAAGGTGATGAGGAAGGGGCCTGCGTTTTTGCCTGCCTGGAAGAAGCTATAGATGCCATAGGTCAGTCCCTGGCGATCGCGGATTTCGGCTCCCAAACGACTGGAGAGGGTATCGCCACCAAGAATCTGGTTCATCACCAATGCGGCATAGTAGCGGGGGTCTTTTCGGGTAATGGCGCTATAGCCCAGAAAGGTCACTGATTGAGTCTTACCAGGCAGGGCTGAAACCTTGCGAACGACAGTTTGGGGCAGGGGCACCGCCGGAAACGTCAGTTTTATATCATCGGTCGGGGCTTCCCAGGTTCCCAGTTCCCGATTCAGCAAATTCCGTACCTGAGCCGGGTCAAAATCCCCCAACAAAGTCAACACGGTGCTGCCCGGGTGATAGTGTTCCTGATAAAACCGCACCACATCATTGCGCGTAATCGCGCTCAGACTGGCCTCTGTGGGGAAGGTGTGGAAGGGGTGATTTTCGGGATAAACCGTCTGCTGGAAGACACGCCGGGCCAGTCGAGCCGGGTTATCCAGTTCCAACTTCAACGCCGTTAGCGCCCGTTGACGGCTCACCTCCAGTTCCTTTTCGGGAAAACTGGCATTCTTCAGCACGTCCGCCAGTACCTGAGTTAGAACAGGTAAATCAGAGGCCAGGGCACTACCGGAAACCCCAACCCCTTCTCGACCGGCTGAGAAGGACAGGCTGGCTCCCCGGTTTTCTAAAGTTTTGGCGATTGCCAGCGCATCTCTGGTTTTCGTACCATTCATCAGATTGGCGGCAGTCAGGTTTGCCAGTCCTGCGGTAGTGGGCTGGTCAAAGATGCTACCTGCTTCAATGAAGCCGCTGAGGGTCACGGTGGGAGTGCTGCGATCGGGCAACAGTAATACCTGTAAGCCGTTTGCCAGCGTCAGCTTTTCGGGCAATGGTTGCTCCGGCTGGTTCCCATTGGTGGAAAGGGGTGGCAGGTACTGCGCTACCTCCGCTGGATCAACCGGCTCACCGGGGCTAAACTTCTCAGTGGTCTGGGCGAAGTTGCCAGCACTGGCTCCCTGACCATTGGGCTGGGTTGGTTCAAAGAAACCAACAGTGCGCTTCTCAGGAGTCAGATAAGTTTGGGCGACCCGCTGTACATCGGCGGCAGTAACTTTAGAAATGGCATTCAGCAGGCGATCAGTAAAGCGGTAGTCGCCCGTCGTGGTCTGGTCATCCCCCAGTTGAAATGCCTGACTGACAATATCCCGGTTGCGCAGCAGGGTGGAAGCGCGGAATTGGGTCTTCGCCCGTTCCAGTTCTTCCTGAGTCACCCCTTTTTCGCGCAGGTCAGCCAGGGTTTTCTGCAATACCTGGTCAATCTGCTTCAAATCCTTGCCGGGAGCCGCCGTAATCGAAAATTCGTACCAGCCGCCCCCAATCATGTTGGCGGCATAACCATCGGCACTGCTGGCCAGCCCTGTTTCTACAAACGCCTGGTAAAGACGAGAACTGCGCCCCCCAGTCAAAATGTAATCCATCATTTGCAAGACGGGCACATCGGGATGGGTAACGTCAGGCAGTGGGTAGACTTCATTCAGAATTGCCGCACTCCCCGGTTCTCGCAAAACAATAGGAGATTTTGCTGAACCACTATCAGGGAGGGGTTGAGGCGATTTCTCCGCAGGCAGGGGCTGATTTTCCTTGGGAATCTTGCCAAAGGTTTCTTTCACCAGGTTCAGGGTTGGTTCCGTCTGGAAATTACCCACAATAACGAGGGTGGCGTTATCCGGTCGGTAGTAGCTCTGATAGTAGTCTCGCACCTGTTCGACAGTGAATCGCTCCACATCGGCTTTAGTGCCACCTACTGGCAGGCCATAGGGACTGTTGGGAAAGGCTGCTTTCATCACAGCCCGTCCCAGCCGATAACCTGGACTGTTTTCGTAGCCTTGCAGTTCTGAAATAACGACGCGTTTTTCACTGGCCAGCTCTTTTTCGCCAATGATGGAATTCTTCATCCGGTCAGCTTCGAGAACGAGCAATGCTTTCAACTTGTCCTGTTCAACTGTGCCGAAGTAGGCAGTCTGGTCATAACTGGTAAAGGCGTTTGAGTCGCTGCCCAGAACGCTGAAAAACCGTCCAAATTGAATTGGGCGTTCTTTCGTACCCTTAAACATCAGGTGTTCTAGTTGGTGGGCAATGCCGTTGATGCCAGGTGTTTCGTTACGAGACCCGACGCGGTACCAGACCTGAACGGTGACAACGGGAGCGGTGTTCACCTCCTTCGTCAGCACCGTCAGTCCATTGTCCAGCACTGTCTTGCGGACGTTCTGAGTCAGGGAAAGGGAAGGACTGACGGCTTCCACTGGGGGCGGAGTGTTTTGAGCGGCAGTCCAGGGGGGGGCAAGCTGAGAACCCGCGGGTAGCCCAGAAAACAGAACGGCTGCTAAACAGAGACTACAGAGGAACCCGAGCAGACCGTAGCGACGTAAATGCTTTGGCAATGACATAACCTGCGAAAACCTGATACCCAACTTAAACTGCGAATTTGGCAGAGCGAGCCACGAAACCAGCAATTGCAACTATTTCCCAATCCAAAATCCAGAATGAATATGAGACCGCTCGGATCGAGCCTAAAGACAACGCTTGTCGTCTGGCTGTCTTTGAAATGAAGCTTGATCGTAGCTCAAGTTGATCGCAACTGCTTCTCGCCTACTACTCATTTCCACAACTCCATCAAACACCAGGAACATCCTCAATTCGACAATAGGGACGGCTGTAGCTGAGGGGCGGTTCCAGGGCGTACTGTTCCAACCGTTCTGAGTCACTCAGAATTGCTTCGGTGGGGCCATCGTAGACAATCTGCCCTTGACTGAGGACAATGGTGCGATCGCACAACTCCAGGGCCAGATCAAGGTCGTGGGTGGCAATCAACTGGGTCAATGGCAACCGCTCCAGCAAATGAATGAGTTGACGACGGCTGCGGGGGTCCAGTTGAGCAGAGGGTTCATCTAGCAACAAAATCTGAGGATTCATGGCAAGAATGCTGGCGATCGCCACCCGCTTTTTCTCCCCTCCTGACAGGTGATGGGGGGGACGGTGGGCCAGACCTTGTACCTGTGTCAGTGCCAGAGCCATACTAACCCGCTCGTCAACCTCATCGGTTGATAACCCCATATTTTGGGGACCAAAGGCCACATCTTCCCAGACGGAGGATGAAAACAGTTGATCATCCGGGTTTTGAAACACCAGTCCCACATTGGGACGAAAAGTACCAGGTAACATGGATTCTCCAAACAGGGCAATCCTTCCAGCCGTGGGCACTAGCACTCCACACAGCAACCGAAACAGGGTTGTTTTTCCACAGCCATTGGCACCAATGATCGCAACCCGCTCTCCCAGATAAATCCTTAAATTCACTGCTCGCAAAACATCGGGACAATCAGAGTAGGAAAATTCTAGATCAGTCACCGCGATCGCCGCCTCAAACCTTGCAATTTGCGGTTGTCGTTCAAGCAATGGATTCATCAGGGTCATGGCATCTCAATCGGTGACTACAGCAAAAATTCAGCGATAACGAAACTTGCTGCGACTAGCAAGGTCAGGAAGAGGGCAGTAGTACTCCAGGAAAGAGTTTTGAATTTTGAGCTTTGAGTTTTGAATTTTGAGTTTTGAAGGGTGTATCCTCTTAGCCGCATGGCTTGATAGACCTGCTCTGCCTGCTCATAGCTGCGAATCAGAAGACTGCCTGCCAGGGCTGCAAGCTGTTTCAACGTTTGACCATTAGGGAGCAGCAGTCCTTTCCGTGTCCGGTTGCTGAAGCCTCGCAGTCGCATAGCAGTTTGCATCGTGGCTAGATTATCGGCAATGTCGTAGAGATAGCGATAACTTAGCAGGGTCATATCGGCCAGGACTGGGGGAAGACCGAGCGATCGCATCGTCCTCACCAACGTCACAAACGGAGTTGTACCCAACAGAATCAGCCCCAGCGTAAGAATCGAAAAAAAACGCGCCGTGATTAGCAGGACAGTGATGCAACCCTCCTGCCGCAGTGCCAGGATGCCCCACTGCCAGACCACCGTCCCACCCGATACAAATGGCAGCAGCAGGATGATCCCCAGCAGAAAGAAACCCGGATAGCGGAAGCGATTGAGTAGCAAAGAAACTGGCAGTCCCGAAGCTGCGTAGAGCCCCCCAGTGACCAGCAGCATGGCAGGCACTAACCGTAAATCCTGCACGGCTGCAAAGGCAAAAACCAATACCCCCAGCCCGATTAGCTTTTGGGCTGGCCGCCAGCAATGGATAGGAGAA
The DNA here is from genome assembly GCA_023511615.1 of Leptolyngbyaceae cyanobacterium HOT.MB2.61. Taxonomy (GTDB): domain Bacteria; phylum Cyanobacteriota; class Cyanobacteriia; order Leptolyngbyales; family Leptolyngbyaceae; genus Leptothermofonsia. The sequence continues at coordinate 7,369 of JAIMBL010000161.1, read as the reverse complement.
TCCCCATTGGTGTGAGTATCCAGATTCAACCGTATCCCCATACTCACCACTCACCCTGTAGCAGTTCTGGCTTCACCCGCTCCAGAAACAACACCAGCATTGCAGTAAAGGTTCCTTCAATCAGGGCTAACGGAATATGGGCTAATAACAGGGTGAAAACTGCTGCCCGTTCCGTCGCCGCATCCAGATTGGAAGGAATGGTCACAATCACAATGGTGAAGAAGATTAGTGCAGAAAGGCCCAGGCTAAAAGTCCCTGCCAGAAAAGCAAACAACCCAAAGGCCAGCCTCGGTTTGAGTTGTCTACCAAATGTTTGCCGGAGTTGAAACAGATGGTAGGCCAGTAAGGCTGGAATCCCCATAATCAACCCATTGATCCCCAGGGTACTGAGTCCGCCATGCCCAAAGGTTACTGCTTGAAAAAATAAGCCAATCAGAATTGCCGGAAATGCATAGTAACCCAACACACAGCCCAGCATTCCGTTCAGTACCAGATGGACGCTGGCAGGAGGAATGGGAAGGTGAATCAGGGAGGCAACAAAAAAGGCCGTGGTCAGAAGGGCTGCTTTGGGAACTCCCTGCATGGGATCTTTCATACGGTTGATCTGCCGCAAAGAGTACCAGGTGATGAGGCCGGTAACCACGTAGCCACCAATACCAATCTGGACTGGCACAATGCCATCGGGTATGTGCATCTACTTCCTCCGCCAGAAGAAGAGTGCAGTGCCAATTAATCCCCAGACGACAGAGGCCGTCATCACTCCTTTCTGTAAAGGAGTGTAGCCACTGCCTTCCTTTGCAGAAGCATCAGCTTGAGTGGCTCCGACGGGAATCGTAACCACATCTCCATGCCCTGCCAGACGAACCTTCACCTCCCAACTTCCGGGTATAGAAGCATCGGGGGTAAAGGTGAATCTTCCTTTGTCATCCGTCCGCCCCTGGAGCCAGGGCTTTTCCCTGTTTGGGGCATAGACCGTGACCTGGGCCTGTTTCATCGGCTCCCCAGTGTCGTACTTTGCCTGGATTTCAAGTGCCTGGGTTGTTTTGTAATTGAGCGCCACCCCATGGGCGATCGCCCGCTCCGCCTGAAAAACCATCAGACATATCACTGGCATCCACCACTTCACCATTCTGCCCTCCTGCCCTTGATCGTTTGCCATCGCTCCTGTAAACACGTCAGGCTTGAGTCAGAGTTTCTTTACAATGCCCTTCCCCCACATGACCCAGACTAGGAAGAATCGCCTCTAACTTCTTGAAATCTTCTGGGGAAAGCTGTTGTTTCAGAGCCGACATATCGACATCTAGCTTGCCGTTCTGGGCGATCGCGGCCAGCGGTTCAAACCCCAATGCTTTCCGGTTCAGGTCATCGGTCATCGGTGTATCCGCATCGCCAAACAGGTGATCGAAGTGGAAGGTTGCCTCCAAATCAGCCCTGTCCCCCGGCTTCAATATGCCCTTGCGGTCATCCCCCACAAAATCACCACAGCTAAAAGCCATTTCTTGATCAATTCTGAGGGTGAAGTCAACGGTCTTCCCATCTTTTGTAGCTTTACCTCTCAGTAGCAGAGGATAGCCCTTTGCCGGGCCTTCTGCCGGTTTCACCATCCTCCATGAAAGCGCATTGTAACGTCCAGCAGGCGCGCTTACCTCGCCAACCAGTACAGGCTCAGCTTTCTCATCCCCCATTGCCAGGTCAACGGTTTGGGGCTTGTCTAACCTCACTTGCTGCTTTGCTCTTAGGTCCTTGTCTTTCTGTGGATCATAGGGCGGCTCGGTTTGATAAGCTGTTATGTCACTCAGCGTAGTGTAAACATTTTCAAAGCTAATTTTCCAGCCATCCTTCGAAGTAAATCCCTGACGTACAAAGTCCTCGCCATTCGCCCGAATTTCTAATGTGCCAGTATCTGTTGTTCCAGTAGTTGCTGGAGATGATTCTGCTACAGGAGATTGGGTACTCGTCGGCTGATTTTCAGAACAACCTTGAACTCCTCCCGAAGCAATCAGCCCAATGCCAGCCAGAATGACGAGATGTTTTTTCATGTAGCCACGCTCCTCACTAAACGTTGAGTCACTAACGTTCAGACCCTTCATCCGTCAGTAAATCGTCCCTTTCCTGGGATTACAATCCTCCTTGGGGGGATGCAGGAAGAACGGGAAAGCTTTCCCCTTCCGACTTTCCAACCAACCTCTAGACTTTCTGAAACGTTTCAGTCTATAGTTATAGACTGTGAGTTTTTGCCAGACCTATGCACGCCCAGGAAATTATCCGCTCTATTGAAGCGGAACAAATGAAAACGAATCTGCCTGAAATTCACGTTGGCGATACTGTTAAAGTCGGCGTGATTATTCAAGAAGGTGGTAAAGAGCGGACCCAACCTTACGAAGGTGTTGTCATTTCCAAGAAAGGATCTGGCATTAATCAGAACATTACGGTTCGCCGTATATTCCAGGGTGTCGGAGTTGAGCGGGTTTTCCTCATCCACTCCCCTCGGATTGAGAGCATCAAAGTTCTGCGTCGTGGTAAGGTTCGGCGTGCCAAGCTTTACTACCTGCGCGATCGCGTCGGTAAAGCAACCCGTCTCAAGCAGCGGTTTGATCGACCCCTGTAGAAGAGTTCATGGCGGTTGGTTGTTAGTTATTAGCAAAATTGGTTATTAGCAAAAATTTAACTAACCACTAACCACTAGCAACTAATCGCTGTCTAATTGGTAGACTGGAAGGGACAGCCCCAAGGGCTCGGCTTGTGCGCTCTTAGTTCAGTTGGTAGAACGCAGGTCTCCAAAACCTGATGTCGGGGGTTCGAGTCCTCCAGGGCGCGCTGAGTATTTTTGGTGGTTAACCAGGCCAGGTTCAATCTTACTTAGGCGGTATCCAAAGGGGAGGACAGCAACTGTGGCAAAAGATGAAGCAAAGGGACAAGAGGAAAAAACTGGATTTAATCCCTCCACTTTTTTGCAGGAAACAAAAGATGAGCTGGATAAGGTAGTTTGGCCCAGTCGCCAGCAGCTTATCAGTGAATCAGTTGCTGTGATCCTGATGGTTACCCTCTCTGCAAGCCTGATCTATCTTGTTGACAGTTTCTTTGCGTGGGCAGCGCAGCAGGTGTTTAGATGACCTACACTTCAGACGAGTCCCAAAATTTAGTTCACACCGACTCCGAAGACGGAGAAGAGTACTCTCGCGCTCAGGGTCGCTGGTATGCTGTGCAGGTAGCTTCCGGTTGTGAAAAGCGGGTTAAGGCCAACCTGGAGCAGCGAATTGAAACCCTGGATGTCGCCAATCGCATCTTTCAGATTGAAATTCCCCAAACCCCAGCCGTTAAGCTACGCAAGGATGGCTCTCGCCAGAACACCGAAGAGAAGGTTTTTCCTGGTTACGTCCTGGTCAACATGATTATGGACGACGAAACCTGGCAGGTGGTTAAAAACACTCCCAATGTCATCAACTTCGTTGGGGCAGAGCAAAAGCGCCGTTATGGACGTGGTCGTGGTCACGTTAAACCCTTGCCCCTGGGGCATTCTGAAGTTGAGCGAATCTTTAAACAGACTCAAGAGCAGGAGCCAGTCATCAAGATCGACATGGCTCCCGGAGACAGAATTCTGGTGCTCTCCGGCCCCTTCAAAGACTTTGAAGGAGAAGTAATTGAGGTCAGCCCAGAACGCAGTAAGCTAAAAGCTCTGTTGTCTATTTTTGGGCGCGATACCCCCGTGGAATTAGAGTTTAGTCAGGTTCAGAAAGAGAGCTAGTACCGTCAATGGCAAAGAAAGTAGTTGCAGTGATTAAGCTGGCGATTTCCGCTGGCAAGGCAAACCCCGCCCCCCCCATTGGTCCCGCACTGGGTCAGCACGGGGTCAATATCATGATGTTCTGCAAGGAATACAACGCTAGAACTGCTGACCAGGTAGGGATGGTGGTTCCGGTTGAAATTTCGGTCTACGAAGATCGCAGTTTCACCTTTGTGCTTAAGACCCCTCCAGCTTCTAAACTCATTGCCAAAGCAGCTGGAGTTGAAAGGGGCTCGGGCGAACCCAACCGCAAAAAGGTCGGTTCAATTACCCGTACCCAATTGCGGGAAATCGCCCAAACCAAAATGCCTGACCTTAGTGCAAATGACATTGATGCTGCGATGAAAATCGTCGAAGGCACTGCCCGAAACATGGGGATCACGGTCAAAGATTAGGTAGGGAAGGTAAGGAAAGCAGCGGGCAACAGGCGACAGGCAATAGGCCACTCATCTCCCCTCTGATTGACTGCCAACTGTTACCTGTCATCTGTCACCCATCACTTAACTAACAGCTAGCAACCAACAAGTAACAACTATCAGGGGCAGAGGCCAAACCTCGTTATGACCCCAGGAGATTAACGATGAAGAAAACATCCAGAAGACTGCAAGAGCTTCAGAAAAAGGTTGAGGACCGTCCCTATCAACCGCTTGAAGCATTGACCTTGCTAAAAGAAACAGCAACTGCAAAATTTCCAGAATCCGCTGAAGCGCACATTCGCCTTGGAATTGATCCCAAGTACAGTGACCAGCAATTGAGAACTACTGTAGTGCTACCCAAAGGAACGGGGCAAACCATTCGCGTTGCAGTGGTTGCCCGTGGGGAAAAGGTAACCGAAGCCACGAATGCGGGGGCCGACATAGCCGGTTCCGAAGATTTGATCAACGAAATTCAGCAGGGCATGATGGACTTCGATCTGCTGATTGCGACCCCGGATATGATGCCTCAGGTAGCAAAGCTCGGTAAACTTTTGGGTCCCCGTGGTTTGATGCCCTCTCCCAAGGGAGGCACTGTGACGTTTGACCTGCCTCAGGCGATCGCTGAATTCAAAGCTGGTAAGCTTGAGTTTCGGGCAGACAGAACCGGGATTGTGCATGTGATGTTTGGCAAAGCCTCCTTCCCCGCGGAGGACTTACTGGTTAACCTGAAGGCTCTGCAAGAGACCATTGATCGCAATCGTCCATCGGGTGCTAAGGGGCGTTATTGGCGCAGTGTTTTTGTCGCCGCCACGATGGGTCCTTCAATCGAAGTGGACGTCAACTCTTTACGAGAACTGAAACTGGGAGAGGCTGCATAAAGACCTGAGTTTTTTTGTCAGCCGTTAGTTGCTAAACTAATAGCTGGTGGCAAAAGTGCCTTCTCAAATCAGAATTTTTCGTCAGGGATTCCAACAGCTAACAATCAAACCTACAACCGAATAGCGAAGCCAGAGACAGCAGGTGCTCAGTGCTTAATATCCTGCCGAGGTTTCCTCCAAATTCAGCCAGCCCCGTTGGTTGCAGTGTGACAGCAACAGTGGCAATTGGATTTGAGTGTGAACCCCGGCCTTGTAGCTGGGGTTTTTTGATGGAAGGTGGCAGCGCATTTCAAGTTTGAACACAAACGGCCCGATAAGGAGGTGAGAAACGAATGGGTAGAACGCTGGAAAACAAAAAAGCGATTGTAGAAGAACTCAAACAGGACTTGAGCACTTCCCAATTAGCCGTCGTGATCGACTATAAGGGGTTGACCGTTGCTGAGATCACAGACCTGCGTAAACGACTGTTGCCAACTGGCACAAAGTGCACAGTCGCCAAAAATACGCTAATGCGAATTGCCGTTGAGGGCGATGCCAACTGGCAACCGATAACCAAGTTCCTGAAGGGTTCTTCTGCCTTTCTGCTGGTTAAGGATGACGTGGGTGGTGCGCTGAAGGCTTATCAGGATTTCCAGAAAGCTTCCAAGAAGACTGAGCTTCGCGGTGGCGTGATGGAAGGGCGGGCGCTGTCGAATGACGATGTGAAGGCGATCGCCGACCTCCCATCCAAGGAACAACTGATGGCTCAAATTGCCGGTGCTATCAACGGTGTTGCGACCAAGCTAGCCGTTGGTATCAACCAGGTTCCCGCCTCTTTGGCCCGTGCCATTCAGGCGATCGCCGACAAAGAGAAGGAAGCCGCTTAATTCGGTGATTAGTGATTAGTCGTTAGAACATGTTTCAGCTCACAACTAACAACTAACGGTTCTTCCGGCTTGCCGGTGAAAGGGTAGCTTACGCTACTCTTTCACCTAAAACAAAATCCCTGGAATATTGATTTTGTTTTTGTGATAAGCGATGCCTATCACAAAACTCTCAGGAGAGCCTAACTAACAACCAACAACTAACAACACACACAGGAGTTAACAATGTCCGCAGCAACTGACGAAATTTTGGAAAAGTTAAAATCTTTGACTCTGCTGGAAGCCGCAGACTTGGTAAAGCAGATTGAAGAAACCTTTGGGGTGAGCGCAGCAGCCCCGGTGGGTGGCATGATGATGGCAGCCCCCGTTGGAGGAGCCGCTGCCCCAGTGGAGGAAGTGGAAGAGAAAACCGAATTTGATGTCATTCTGGAAGAAGTTCCGGCTGACAAGAAGATTGCGATTCTAAAAGTTGTTCGGACTCTCACTGGTCTGGGTCTGAAGGAAGCGAAGGATTTGGTGGAAGCGGCCCCCAAACCTGTCAAAGAAGGCATTGCCAAGGCTGATGCCGAAGATGCCAAGAAGCAACTGGAAGAAGCTGGAGCCAAGGTTTCGGTTAAGTAAAGAGGGTTCTCCCGGCTTGCCGGTGAAAGAGTCGCGTGAGCTACCTCTTTCATCTCAAACAAAATCCCTGGAATGTTGATTTTGTTTTGGTGGTGATAAGCGACGCTTATCACCAAACTCTCAGGAGAGCCGTAAACAGGATGCTTCTGGAGAGACATTCCGTAGAATGTTTCTGCAAACGGTGAATTCTAACCCCCAAAAAGCCCTCTGGAAATGACAGACTGTCACAACCAGAAGGCTTTTTGTATTTGGAATTTTGAATTCAGTAGATGCGGGTAATTAACTAAAATTAGGCAGCCCGGCGAGTGAATAGCCCCCAGAGCCAAATCGCAATAATTGCGCCAATGATGGCAACAATTAAGCCACCAATACTAAAAGGAGCTGTTGTCGAAAACGCAAGGGTGCCTGTCGTTATAAGAGAGAACAGCGCACCACCAACGAACGAGCCTACGATACCCAAAAGCATTGTGGCAAGAATGCCACCACCCTGGGTTCCAGGATAAATGGCTTTTGCGATCGCACCAGCCAGAAGACCCAAAACGATCCAGGCAATGAGGTTACCCATATTATGATTCTCCCAAGTGTTTCAAGTAGAAAGTGACCGAATGATTCAGACTGATCTAATCAGCAGATTTTCTCACGCGATGTAGTATACGATTTAACAACAGAATGTGCAAGGAAGCAGAGAAAAATGATTAGTCTTAGCCCTATCTTACTTCTAACAATTCCTAAAGGTCAGCTTAAATGTAGAAATGTTAAATACTAAATAATACTTAAGAAAATGCTCACTGTAGAGACCTTCCCATC
>JAIMBL010000160.1 GCA_023511615.1 Leptolyngbyaceae cyanobacterium HOT.MB2.61 | reverse complement strand
CTGCTTAAGTTCCAGCGAGTTTCAAGATGTAACCATCAACCTTCTCAAAGCTCGTGAAATACTTTTTCAGCAAGCCCCATTTAGCTATCGTGAATGTCATTGCCTTCATTCCTCAGCAGTCACAACGAACCGACACTCAACTCCCCATTTGCAAATTCTGCGCCTGCTGAATCCATTGGGCAAGCTGCTCCTTCGAAGGGCACAAATCCTGTCGTTGCAGGTTTGCCACATAAAAACGCAAGATCAGCCTGTGTAAAGTCTGAAGCGGTGTTTGAGCGAGTTGTTCTGGCGAACAAATTCCAGAGTGAAGTAATAACCCACAGTACTGACAACCCACGGCTGGAATTCTTGCCAGGTCAGCCAGCGCAGCCCATTTTTGAATGTGCTGAAGGTGGAGGTGGAGTTTTGCTGCCAGGGCTTGTTTTCTGGCAGGAGTACTGGTCTTTTGCAACAGATCTTGAGTTGTTTCAATGCCACACTCCAGCAACTTTGCCTGATCTTGCACATCCAATCCAGGCAGTTGTTCAATTCCCCAAAAGCTCTGTAAAACAGGAGTTAGACGACGGGATCTGGCAAGCTTTTTCATGGCTGAAGAATAGAGCTGCTGTTTTCAGTGTAGAAGATGCTTCAAAGGAGGTGTTGCTGAAAAGCAGGAGAAATTAAAACAAGTTTCAAGTATCCAGCACCTTTTTCATCCCTCGATTCAGCAACGCTCTTCAGAGGACGTGAGGGGTGAGGAGAGAGGAGAGAGGGGGGAGGAGTGAATGGGTGGATGAGGCTTGAGTGCTGAGTGCTGAGTTTCGAGTGACTGGAATGTTGTAGTCCCCAGTACTCTTTGGCGTAAGTTTGGCAACTATTGGAAGGGAATGGGGAGTCGGGAATGCAGGTCAGGAATGGTCGGTTGATTTACGCCAAGCTCTACTAGTCCCCAGTCCCTATCAGAGGGTAGAAACTCAACTGGAAAAAGTTGTAAGTCCTGGTAAGTTCTGACTAAATTAGACTGAAATCGTTATCACTCTAACGCTCTTTGCTTTTTTGATGGAAAAGCCGTCCAAGCTGTTATTGAAGCTGAGCCAGCGATTATTTGAGAAACCGGAGGAGCGTAAACAGTTTCTTGATAGTCTGTTACAACCCAGATCCTTCAGTCCCTGTATCCTCTGGTGTCGCGAAAAACCAGACCCCCTCCCTTTTGAAATCGACCCCCCCCTATCCTGGCAACCCCATTTTGTGGACCGACTGGTACCTGGACAAAAACCGGGACAAAGTCCCCTGCATGAGGAAGGGGCCTATTACTGCCTGGACTTTTCATCGGTGTTTGCAGCGTTTCCCTTGCTTAGAATTTCTGAACCAATCAGGCTTGTGTTTGATGTGTGTGCTGCGCCTGGTGGCAAAAGCATCTTTGCCTGGGTTGCGCTGCGCCCGAAGTTGTTAATCAGTAATGAGGTAATTGGGAAGCGAACTGCGCCACTAATTGCTAATTTGAAACGGTGTCAGGTCAGTCCTGCGATCGCTCTCCGGCTGGACTCTAAAATTCTTGCCGAAGAGATTCCAAAAACTGCCCAAGTTGTTCTGGTCGATGCTCCCTGTAGTGGCCAATCCCTGATTGCAAAAGGAGGAAAAGCCCCCGGTTGTTTTCATCCAGTCACCATTAACACCAATGCCAATCGCCAAAAACGCATCCTGGCAAACTCTGCCCAACTGGTCGCCCCTCAGGGTTTTCTGGTGTATATGACCTGCACCTATTCCCCAGAAGAAAACGAACAGGTTGCCGAATGGTTCCTAGAACGGTTTCCTCAGTTTCAGACTGTAGCAGTTCCCCCCCTGGCTGCTTTTCAATCCCACCTGACAGAGCTTCCCTGCTACCGGATGTTTCCCCAACAAGGTTGGGGAGCAGGCTCATTCACCAGCCTGTTTCAGAATACAGAAGAAGGCAAAGAACAGGAACTACCAACAGAATTTCTCAATCGCCCTGGGTTGACGGTGCTTTAGGAGGGATCAGAGATTAGTGTTCCGTCTATGGCGGCGATGCAAAGGGATACATTGACTATCCATTTCTGCAACCCACCCCATCACGGACATATACGAGTCCGCTACTGCTCGATGCAGAGAGATACATTGACTAGTACATTGACTATCTATTTCTGCAACAGCAAACCGCATAAAATAGCCAGGTGCCCATCCAAACCTCCTTTCCGAAACCTCTCTGTAGAGTGGGCGATTCCCCCTTACACAGATTTGCAGCTATTTTCAAGTCCATCAATCTCATCTCAGCCCCTAACCCCTAGCCCCTAGCCCCTTACATTACAGCAATGAATCAACAATCATCCAAACCAGCACTGCCATTAGGGCAGTTTTCTGAAGAGATCCCTTCTCCATTAACCGCCCCTTCCTGGAAGATCAAATTGCTCTACGACGGCCAGTGCCCTTTGTGCATGCGGGAAGTCAATTTTCTCAAAAGACGAGATGCTGGACGGGGGTTGGTGGCATTTGTTGATATCGCAGCGGATGACTACACACCAGAAACGAACGGTGGCGTTGATTTTGAAACCGCAATGGGGCGCATCCATGCCCTGCTTCCCGATGGCACGGTGATCAAAAACATAGAGGTTTTCCGTCAGGTCTACGAAATCCTTGGAATGGGTTGGGTTTACGCCGTGACAAAACTGCCCGTTATTGGTTTCCTGGCTGACAAACTGTACGAAGTTTGGGCAAATTGGCGACTTACACTGACTGGCAGACCCGACCTGGCAACCCTCGTTTCCGAACGTCAGAAACGACTTGGGTGCGAAGCCCAAGAACGCTGTCGCCTGGATGATGGCAACCGACCCTTGTAATAACAGGTCAGGATGGACACAATAACTTTCTTCCCATTCCCCACTCAAAACGTGTTATCCTGGTGTATGCTTACTGGCTCAACAGAGCTTTCTAAGCTTCTACCCTGCGGGCATAGTTTAGTGGTAAAACCATAGCCTTCCAAGCTATTGATGCGGGTTCGATTCCCGCTGCCCGCTTCTGCTGTGCTGTCCATTAAGCATTTATTTGTCAGTTTTTTGTCAGCTTTAAACCTTTGGTGTCTAGACCCGACGAAAAAATGGGACTTTCGACGCTAAAGGCTCTTATTCTAAAGGCTCTTATTGGGTATTTGGGTATTATCAGAGCAGCTTTAAGCATTTAGTGTCAAGCGGGAGCAGAAACTGCCCCTATGGTTCCCTTCTTTAAGAACAGTGATAGTTGAAATCACGGCTTCACGATCTCTAGGGTTAATCTTTTTGGAAGGCTAAGGTTTCTCTCAACCCTTCAGGATTTTAGAAGAAGTGACTGCGAAGGGATTAGCAGGATAACTTGAAGCTGAAAAGGCATTTGCCCACTAATATCAACTATTTCATCATCAATCCTTCCAACCGGATTTTTCCAATTAGCAAAGGCTGAAGAAGCAATTGAGCTAGTCTCATCCTTACCTCATTCTCAACAGTAAATTCCGAACTTTCAACCCAGGAGGAGTTGAAAAGGCTTTTGCACCTACTCGTTATCGCATAAGAGGGGGGTTTCTTTAGTTGCAAGGCGGGATTCGAGAGGCCGCGCGTCGGGTCGATCGCAAAGATCTCTATACCCTGGCGCATTTGGCTCCGATCGCATTGGGCGAGCCTTGTCGGCGCAATTCCAAACCCAGTAAGAGCACTTGAGTTTGGGATAGACTGGAACTCGCATGCCATCCTTGCTCAGTTAGTGCTTGGGTTAACGAGATTGTGCCGTTTCAGCAATTCTAGGCTGAGAGCGCACGCTTAACCCAGCCTGACATTAGCGACGGCGGATGTAGTACTCGGTCATGCTATAGTCGCGTCGTCCGCTACCATCCGTGAAACGAGTGCGATGGGTGAGGCGCAATTGCCCATCCCGCCTACCACCTCGAATGATGCTGGCCTCGACAGTTTTGATAGCGAATCCGGGGTTAAAACGAGCAGAAATGGTGCGACGGCTACTGGAATACTCAGCAAACTGAGATCCCCAATCGCAGTCGGTAGGCGAACAAGCCCCAAACGGACGGATGTAGAACCCCGACGGAGGCGGGGGTGGGCACGGGTCACCAGCGGGGCAGACAATGGTGTCGTTACATTGAAAGGTGATGCTAACTCTACGAATCCCTCGGGTGCTGGCATCGGTATTGAACCAGTTCCCTGCAAAGGGTTCGCTAGGGGCTACACACAGAGCGTTTGCCTCAGAGGTGATTGTAGGAAGAGTCAGACTGCTGACCGCGAGCAAGCCTCCCAGAAGACTGGGTATAACAAAGCATCGAGTTTTCATGATTATGGGGGTACGGAGTGATTCTGTTAATGCCACCCTAGCTAATCGGATTTGCTCAACGCAGTACTCTCTTGGGTAATCTTGTGAGACCTGATGCAGCCGGACGAGCGATCGCGACAGGATTAATAAAGTACAGGACTTACGCAAGACCTCTACAGGTAGGGTATAGCCAAGGTGGAGATATACCCTGTACAGTAGCTCCATTGCTGAGCGCGATTGCCCTTTGATGTCCTTGAGCAAACTTGATTATTGCCAATACTTACTGAGCAGCTAGACGAACTTTAAGCTGACTCACCTGGCCGACCACCCGCAAAGGTTCAGCCATGACACGATTAATCGTTACTTAAGTGAGGAGAAGCTCCCCCTTCGAATGCTATGGGAGCAGGTCGAACCACTGCTAGTCAGGGACCCGAATGGCCACCTGCTATTTGATGACACCGTGTTAGACAAACGCTTTAGTCACTCGATTGAATTGGGCAGACGGCAGTCCAGTGGCAACGAGCATCGAGTGATTCGAGACATCGGGTTGATTAGCTGTGTCTATGTCAATATCAGGCACCACGGCATCAGTTCCCCCCAATCGCCTGTCGCTCACCCAGTTGGCAAACGCTTTGCGCCAGTGTGGGAGAGCGGTCGGCGTGTAGAAATCCTTGAACGTTCTCGCCCCCGACCCATGAGAGGCAATCACAATCGTTATCACCTTATTCAGGCGCATCCGGGTGCGACTCCGCTTTTCTCGGGGCCTAGAGGGCAGTTGGGGTTGCTGTGACCAAACCTGTTCAAACGGTGGGCAGAAGTCGTCTACGTCACAGAAGATTGCCGTAATATCCATGCGCGATACGATAGGTTTCATAGCTGAGACTCGAAAGACTTACATTCCTTTCAACAGTAGTCTCAGCTTTGGTAGTCTCAGCTTTCCTTTTGCCCTACTTTCCTGTTGTTGAACTCACGTCTAGGAGAGCCCAAAATAGAAAATAGTATTACAAATGATTTAGAACTACTACAAATGGTTTGTGGCCAGTTTGAGTAGAGGAGGTTACCGATGACCCTTTGGAGACAATGGTTAATTCTGTTTTTGTCGCTAGTAGGAATCTGGCTCCTCGCCAATTGGTTGGTTTAACACCTGTCGGCTGCCGCCTATTGCCCATCCCCTGTGCCTGCAAAAGAGAATCCTCGGCGAGTCGGGCGCGTTTCGGCAGTTTGCACTTGAAACTGAACCTGATCGCTCCTGTTGCCGCTCTTGACCTGGAGAGTCCAACTGCCTGCTTGAGGAACCCAAAAGACTGAACTGGACGTCTGGGTAGTAATGACTTTTCCGTTTAAGCGCCATTCCACCGGATCAGTCCCTGGATTGACCAGCCTGAACTCTAATCGTTGAGGAGCCGTTTTCGATTGGGCAGGCTCTTTCTCTAACAAGAAAAAATCTCCGTTGCGGGGAGACACAATTCTTAAGTCATCCCCTGAGGTAAGTGGGGGCTGCATCGCCATCCACTCGTTGTATTCTGCTGGCAACTTCAGGTGGTACTGGGATTTTCCATTGGGGCGGGTGGTGACGGAGTAGAACGGGTCGGGTTGGCGATCGTACTCATCCAAATCGGCCCGCGGGAAATACTCCAGTACCACGGAAGGACAGCCAGGAGTCGGGCGGGCACCTGAGAGGGCGCAAATGGGTCGCCTGACCATGCCTGCTGGAGGTGAAAATGGTTTCGGTTCCTGGGTTTCATGCAAGTGCAGCATGATGCGATGCCACAGGGGAGCAGCACCCGTTACCCCAGACACCCGTTGCATTGGCGAACCATCAAAATTTCCAACCCAGGTTGCCACAGTGTAGTCCGTTGTAAAGCCGACAGTCCAGGTGTCACGAAAGTCTGAGGATGTTCCAGTCTTCACCGCAGCAGGAAAGGGAAGACTCAGCAGGGATTCTACGCCAAAGGCTCTGGCACGGGCATGGCGATCGCTTAACATATCGGTAACCAGTGCCCAGGTCGAAGACGAACGAGTGGATGCAACAGGGCTGGTTCTAACCTCCGGGCTCCTGGCCCCTGTCAGCGCTATCCCCTGCCCCTGCCTTGCCATTGTCAGATACGCTCTTGCCAACTCCCACAGGCTGACCTCGCCACTGCCCAGGGCCAGGCCCAGACCATAGTGATCGGGAGGATGGGTGAGATGTTCAAAGCCAAGCTGGTGCAAGTGCTCCAGAAAAACTTTGACACCTACTTTTTCCAAGATCCTGACAGCTGGAACATTGAGAGAATTTGCCAGCGCAAGGCGTACCCGCACTGGCCCCTGGAAGGTTTCGCTGTAATCAGAGGGAGTATACAACTGCGCACCAGGGATAGCGTAACGAGTTGGGACATCGGCCAGGATGCTATTGGGACGAATCACCTGCTTTTCTAAAGCCAGTTGATACAGGAAAGGTTTGAGCGTTGAACCCGGTTGCCGCAATGCCTGAACCCCATCATTCCGTCCCATCTGGGCATCGGCAAAGTAATCGGGAGATCCGACGTAGGCCAGTACCTCACCTGTATGATTGTCCAGCACTAAGGCCGCCGCATGCTGCACATTGTTGGCTGCCAGAGTGCGAATCACCTGCTGCACCTGGGCTTCCACAAATTGCTGGAGGGGACGGTCAAGTGTTGTTTGCACCTGAGCGGGATGGTCTGCAAGCTGACTGGCTAGCCAAAATAAAAAGTGGGGAGCCGCCACAATCCCGTGTTGACGAGGTTGGAGAGAAACGGCCTCATTCGCTGCCCGATCTGCCTGGGACTGGGTGAGATAGCCGTCTTTAATCATCCGGTTCAAAACATACGCCTGACGCTTCTTCAGGGCCTGCCAATGATTGTAAGGGTTGAGCTGGTTGGGATCATTGGGAATGGCCGCCAGCAGAGTGGCTTGAGACAAATTCAAATCTTTGGCAGGAACACCAAAGTAGAGGCGGGCAGCAGCTTCCACTCCGTAAATGTTGCCCCCCATGGGTAATCGGTTAATGTACGCCTGAAGAATTTCATCTTTAGACATCCCAGCCGTCAGTCGCCAGGAAGTCCAAATTTCCCTGAATTTGCCAGGGAGGTCACGGGGAGCTGGATCAATCATGCGAGCCAGTTGCATGGTGATGGTGGAAGCACCACTGACCACTTGGCGGGCCTGCATGGCTTCCAGCAAAGCACGGGCAATCGCTCTCCCATCCAGTGCCCCGTGCTGATAAAATCGCTGATCTTCGGCAGCAATGATGGCATGGATAAAGTAAGGAGAAATCTGCTCCAGGGGCACCGACATCGTATGTTCCTGGTCGCGGGTTAACACAGTGCCCAACGGTAGCCCATTGCGATCTGTAAATTCGATCGCCATCTGTTCCTGAACCAGATCACTGGCTCGAATGGGAGCCAGATTAGGCAGCGATCGCCCCACTAACAACACTAGAAAAACCAGCAGCAGTCCCTTTAGCCACCAGCTACTATTAGGCCAGCGGACTTGCAGCCTGTAGCAGAGTAAGGTCAATCGTTGTCTGAATGGCTTCCATTGCAGGTGAGATCGCCATCGATATTGCCCCATCCTGAATTTCCTTGATGGATGTAACCAGCTCATTCCTATCCTATTCTTCAACCTTAGCCAGAAAAGCAAAGTGCGGAAACACTGACCACTGAACGTGGTTCAACTTTTGCAACATAACCTAGAGCAACAAGCCAGCCTAGACCTTACCACGGGCAGCCAGCAGCCACCCTTTATGAAGGTTTAGTGATCACGGTTAAGGCCAGTAATTCTCCGGGTACCCTGAAATGCAATCGCCCATTTGCTCCATCCCATTCAAGGTGCTAATAATGAAAACCCATATTGAATGCAGAACCACTTATATCAAAATCATCACCAGGATTAGAACGAATAGTAGGCATAGCCGCAGCCCTCAAGGTTCCTTTACCTCTCCAAACTTGCGTCCGCCCAAGCTATCCCCATCCAAACCTGCTACTGCAGGATTCACCCTACTGGAATTGACCACTATCCTGGTTGTTGTTGGGATTTTAATGGCAATTATGGCTCCTGGTTGGAATGCCTTGTTAAGAAGACTAACCCTCAACCATGCCCAGGATGTGGTTTATCAAGCTATCCGGGATGCTCAAGGTACGGCCCGACGATTGAATGTTCCCTATCAGGCAAGCTTCCGGGAACTTAACGGCACTGTCCAGTGGGCAATCCATCCTGCTGGAGCCAACGCTACCACTGCCCACTGGAAAAACCTCGATCCCAGTATCCAAATAGACGGTGAGACAACCCTGCAACTTACCGGGGGCATCCGCAGGGTTCAGTTTAAAGAGAACGGCAATGTCAACGGTCAGCTTGGCAGACTCACACTTTCAATCAGAGGCAAAGGTGGACCCAGGCGTTGTGTCCTCGTATCCACGCTCATTGGAGCGATTCGCAAAGGGGAAGAACAACCCAAACCCGATAGCAGCGGTAGAACCTGCTATTGAGCAGTTGCTCCATTCTCCGCTGTGGCTGTCTTTTGCCGATCTAGCTTCAAGATCAACGTTCCTAATGGAGGCAGGCAAAGATCTAGAGAGTAGGGGCGATTATGGTAAGCCCAGTCATCCGTCCACTTACCTCCCAGATTGCCCATATTGCTACCCCAGTATTCGCGGGAATCACTGTTCAGCAGTTCGGTATAGAAACCTTTTTCAGGCACACCAACCCGGTAATGGGAATGGGGCTGTGGCGTAAAATTGCACACTACTACAATAAACTCGTCTGAATCCTTTGCCCTGCGAATAAAGGAAACAACACTGTGGCGATTGTCGCTACAGTCAATCCATTCAAATCCTTCCTGCCCAAAGTCCTGCGTGTAAAGCGCAGGTTCACTGCGGTAAAGCCGATTCAGGACTGCCACAAAGTTTTTCAATTTCTGGTGGGGTTCATACTGCAACAGATGCCACTCCAGGTCACCCCAGACATTCCACTCGCTCCACTGCCCAAACTCCATGCTCATAAACAGCGTTTTCTTGCCGGGGTGGGTGTACATGTAAGCGTACAAACAACGCAAATTCGCGAACTTTTGCCACTCATCGCCTGGCATCTTGCCGATCATGGCACTCTTGCCATGCACCACTTCATCGTGGGAAAGGGCCAGCATAAAGTTTTCGCTGTGATTATACCAGATGCTGAAGGTGACATTGTTCTGGTGGAACTGGCGGAACCAAGGGTCCATATGGAAATAGTCGAGAATGTCGTGCATCCAACCCATGTTCCACTTCAGGTTGAAGCCCAAACCGCCGACGTAGGTAGGCCAGGAAACCATTGGCCAGGAGGTTGATTCTTCGGCGATCGACAGAATCCCCGGAAAATAGCTGAAGATGACATGGTTCATCTGGCGCAAGAATTCGGCAGCCTCGATGTTCTCCCTGCCGCCGTACTGATTAGGTAACCACTCGCCCTCTTTGCGGCAGTAGTCGAGGTAGAGCATGGATGCCACGGCGTCTACCCTGATGCCGTCGATATGATACTTGTCAAACCAGAAGAGGGCGTTGGCAACCAGGTAATTGCGGACTTCATTACGGGAGTAGTTGAAGACCAGGGTACCCCACTCTTTGTGTTCTCCCTTGCGCGGGTCGGCATGTTCGTACAGGTGGGTGCCGTCAAAAAAGGCTAGACCGTGACCATCTTTGGGAAAGTGCCCCGGTACCCAGTCCACAATCACCCCGATGCCATTTTGGTGGCACTGGTCAACAAAGTACATGAAGTCCTGCGGGCTGCCGTAGCGTGAGGTACAGGCATAGTGACCAACTACCTGATAGCCCCAGGAGCCATCGAAGGGGTGTTCGGCGATGGGCAATAGCTCGATGTGAGTAAACCCTAAATCCTTGACGTAGGGGATTAATTTTTCTGCCAGTTCCCGATAGGTGAGAAACCGGGCACCGGGCTTCAGTTCTGAAACGATGACGACAGGTTCTTCTGTTCCATCGGGCAGCTTATGGGGTTCCGCAGAGGAGGCGTGCAGCCAGGAGCCCAGATGAACCTCGTAAACCGAAACGGGCTGGGTCAAAGGGTCGGTATGGCGACGCTTCTCCATCCAGTCGTCATCATGCCAGGTGTAGGTGTCCAGATCGGTGACAATGGAGGCTGTTTTAGGCCGGGGCTCCTGTTGAAACCCGTAAGGATCAGACTTTTCGTAAATGTGTCCTGCATGGTTCTTGATTTCGTACTTGTAGCGATCGCCCACTCCCAGTTCAGGCACAAACAGATCCCAGATCCCATTCCCAATCTTGCGCATCTGATACTTCCGCCCATCCCAATGATTGAAATCCCCAATCACTGAAACGTTTCGGGCATTGGGAGCCCAAACTGCAAAGTAGACCCCCTTGACCCCGTTCATCTCAGCGGGATGGGCTCCCAGCTTTTCATAGATCCGGTGGTGATTCCCTTCAGCAAACAGATGGATGTCAAAATCAGTTAGGTAGGGAGAGCGAAATGCATAGGGATCGTAGATTACTCGTTCATGCTCCCCTTCCTTGATGCGTAGCTGGTAGTTGGCCAGCTCTGGAGTCTCGATCTCGCATTCAAAAAAGTGAGGATGATGGACGGTCTGCATCGGATACTCCATCCGCTGATCGGGGCAAATCACCCAGACTTTATCCGCCGTTGGTTGGTAAGCTCTCACTACCCAGGCTGTTTTGCCGTCCTTCTCAATCTGATGGGGGCCCAGCACTTCAAACGGATCATGGTGCTGATTCCAAACAATCCGTTCTACCTGATCGGGGGTAATGGTCATCGTCATGAAGCTACCTACTAAAAAATGTAAAGATACGGCAATCTACTGTAATAAACCGTATCAAATGATGGCTCAAGACTCAAATATCTTTGGGTATAAGTCCCAGGTGGTTCCGGGTAAGAAATTGCACCTGCGCTATTGTCAGCTACTCTACCGCCTCTTCCTGATTTCTTGAAAGAGGATAATAGGCAAATGCAGGTTCAACACAAAACCCGCTCTAACTTTATCACTGTGAATTGATCACTGTGAATTAGAGCGGGTTGATAGGTAAGAGAAATTAATTGTTGGCTGTTAGCTGTTTTTTTTAAGCGACTTACCATAACACATCCGGTGTCACCAATGAATATCAACTCAATGGTCTTTGTAACACCAGTACAGCTAAACGGGGTAGACCTAACAAGGTAATAATGAGCAGCGCCAGCCGCCATCATTAACGACTCAAAAATCATTACGATTTGGGCACTACCCAAAACGGAAATTTTGTTGGAAATGCAGGGGGGAACCCCTGCCTGGAGACGAAGCCTCAAAACCCCATGCTGCAAAGCTTAGTGTTTGCAACACTAGTGTTCAGTCTGGAAAATTTTGACGGGTCGCAGACCGTCAAAATTTAACTCCCATTCACCTTCTGGGTATTCGCCACCCATCAAATTAAATTTGACAGAGCACTAGGCACTTCCTGTAAAAGTGACCTCTGGGAATTTTGCCTGCGCCTCGGCCATCGGACGCCGCTTTCCTTCTTCTTGCCAATAGTTAATCACCTCAGTGGCCTTGTTCAACAATTCCACCCGATCCACTTCGGAAATCCAATGCTTGGCTTCCAACTCATTTTTAAGTTGCTCCCAGGCATCGTTACGGGGCCAGAAGAAGTAGGACGTTAGAGGGCTTGTTCCCTTTCCTACCACCTGATCAACGGCAAGTGCAACGTTCTCTTCTAACCAGAGAACCTTCAAAATAAACTTCGACAACCCTACCTCCAGCACGTTCCCAGATTTTGATAACTTTATCAACCCATCATTTTAACGTAGGGTAGTGGGAATGACCACGTATCCTTTCACAGTCCTGATAGGATTACTGCCAGGTCTACCTGGCTCTCCTGAGAGTTTGGTGATAAGCGACTCTTATTACCAAAACAAAATCAATATTTC
>JAIMBL010000016.1 GCA_023511615.1 Leptolyngbyaceae cyanobacterium HOT.MB2.61 | reverse complement strand
CAGCCAGGGGTTCCACCCCTGCACCCCGTACTAAGCCTGGTGGCTATAGCTATAATCCTCGTTGAGGAGGTTGGGAAGGACGACTTGCCTTGACGGTTTCATCAATAGAGTCAGCAACGACGTTCAAAAGATTTGGATTAAGAGGAGGTACAGGTCGAGATGGCGGCGTGCTGATTATACGCTGCGGCTGATGAACTGATTCCAGCTCGCTCTGGTCTTTCCAAACCGTCCAGGCAACCGCGCTACCAAGGGAAACGGTCACTCCAATTAGTAGAGCGGTTAGCGTTTTAACCTGCGATCGCAGCCGCATAATCTCGTGTGTACACGATTCCAAATCTTCTGGAATACTTTTCCGGGCTGTCTCAGCCTCAACTACAGCGGCCTCCGGAGTATTTTGAGGTTGCTCAAACGTCACCTTTGAATGCATCCATTTGGCAATCAGTTCAGGACAGTTCTGCTTCATCCACCGCAGGGCAAATATCCTAAATGCAGGCTTACTCAGGCGAGCAATCCACTTCATCAACCCATTTGCAGGGCGAGTGCGAAACTTTTTATTCACCCAATTGACTGAACCAATGTCATAGAGGCAGTTCAGGATCAGCTTTGCCGTTGTTTCCTCCCGTCTAAAGAGGCTGTCAAGCAACAGCAGAATATCGCGCATCCGTTCTTCCTCGATCTGAGCTTCCGTGGGAGACTTTGTAGTCGCTGGTTGTTGCTCTCTATAGCGCTGTATCGACCTCATCCCCTTTTGCCTCAACAATAAAAATGAGCACCAATGCTGATGTGGTTTCTATACTTCAAACTGCCAGTTTATTTACGGCCTTTTCCTCTTTCTCCAGAGGGATCCGTCAGTCACTCCGAGGAGCATTCCTAAAATCATTCCACCCCCAAGCATTTTCTCCACATTTGCAAGCAAAATTATCGTATAGCAGTCCTAAATGATTTGTGAAAGGAAAGAGCTTTGTGAAAAGGGTTCCGCTGGAATCCCTCTTCACAATCCAGAGAGGATCGCTATATAAGACAACAATTTCCAGTCCAACAATCTTCTGGGCGGCTCTCCTGGAAGTTTGGTGATAAGCAACGCTTATCACCAAAACAAAATCACTATTCCAGGGATTTTAGAGCAGCTTACGCTACCTTTTCACCGGCGAGCCAGGAGAACCTTGTGGGCGATCGCCCCTGTCAAGAAATTCGGGAAAGCGGAAGTTTCTCGATTACATTGGTGGAAGCACTTCTTTAGCAGACAGCGAGGTCAAGTCTGAATGGTAGAGAATCGCTCCCATGCGCCTGGCATATTCACACCCGCCGATGAACTCGAAGACGAATTTGAAGACGAGGAGTCCTACGTCGATTATTTCTATGATGAACCCGGCAGTTCCCCCGGAACCCTGACCATTCCCTCCGATGCCGAGCCTCCCATCATCGTGCTGATCGACTACAACGAAGCCAAAGCGATTCGCGTCGAAATTGGCGCTCCCGAAGAATGCATTCCCTACTTAGACACTGAATCGGTTTCCTGGGTAGACGTTAAAGGATTGGGTAGCGAGGATGTGCTGCAACGCCTGGGAAACATCTTTAATCTCCATCCCCTGGCGCTAGAAGATATTGTCAACGTTCCTCAACGCCCAAAGGTAGAAGAATACGATGACCAGCTCCTGTTCATTGCTCGCATGGTGACCCTAGATAAAACAGGAACTAGCTTCATCAGCGAACAGGTGAGCTTTATTTTAGGCAAATACTACTTACTGACTGTTCAAGAAGAGCCAGAATATGACTCCTTTGGGCCTATTCGAGAGCGAATCCGGCTCAACAATGCTTTCATTCGCAGGCATGGTGCCGACTACCTCACCTATGCTCTGATTGACTCTATCGTGGATGGTTTCTTCCCAGTTCTGGAAACCTATGGAGAACAAATAGAAGAATTGGAAGATGAGGTTGTCTCTAACCCCACCCGCAAAACCTTAGAACGAATTCACAAACTTAAGCGTGAGTTATTATCCTTAAGACGGGCAATCTGGCCTCAACGGGATGCCATTAACGCCCTGATTCGCGACGGTAGCGCTTTAATTAGTAACGACGTTCGCGTCTACCTGCGAGACTGTTACGACCACACAATTCAGGTTTTAGACATGGTGGAAACATACCGAGAATTATCATCCAGTTTGATGGATGTCTACCTGTCTTCTGTCAGCAACAAAATGAACGAAGTTATGAAGTTCCTGACAGTGATGTCATCTATCTTCATTCCCTTAACCTTCATTGCAGGGATATATGGAATGAACTTTAATTCCGAGAAATCGCCCTTCAATATGCCTGAGTTGAATTGGTACTGGGGCTATCCAATTTGTCTCGCAATTATGTTTGTAGTAGCCATTTTCCTGATCTCCTTTTTTTGGCGCAGAGGGTGGTTTGAAAACCTTTCCACGATGACGGTAAAAGAGGAGTATAAAGAAGCTCCTGTGAGAAAATTCATTCGAGTTTTGCGTCGTAAATGAATCCTGCCGACCCCATTATCCTCACAGCATACTTGCTATGTATTGCTTACTTTATTTCCCGAATTATTCAATCATTCAATGATGAATTCAGCATTCAGTTGGATGAGAAAGCTTTGAAGCAATCGCTCACAGAAAAAAGCTTCAATGATGACAAAAAACTGGATGATGTGATTGGAATCAGCTTTGGCTTTGATAAGCGCTATGAGTTCGATAAATTGAAGCAACTTTCAATTAGCATTAGCAACAAATCAAGTGACCATTCCATTTATGTAGATTGGGACTATAGTGCGCTAACAGATTTGGGGGGGCGAGCGCGTCGGGTTACCCGCCTTATGCCAGGAACAACCACTGACCTGTTTCAAAATCAAGTATTTAGCACCGTTGCCCCCAATACAACCCTCAAAGAAAATATCACCGCCGAAGATTTATTGCAACGCAAAAAGGAACCCGAAAAAGACTCTCCCCTTAATCTGGAATACGAAGTCAGCAAGCCCCTGATTGACTTCAAAGCCGATAAAAAGAAGTACGAAAAATTTATGAAACGGGCAATTGAATTGGAATTCTTCCTGAATCTGGCCTTTCGCTTAGTTGGTCCCAGTTGCCCCCTGGGAGGAGAGCGGTTCTATGTCCTGTGTCGATTCATCCTTAAAAAGTATCCCTGGACGGTGGGACTGCCCTGGAATCCCAAAAATTAGTGATTAAGTCAAAGGTTTCAGGACTCAGGAGCCAGAAGCGAGAAGGGGAAGGGTGAAGGAGTGGATAAGTGCCCCCTCTCCCTTTCCTACCCGACTCCTAACTTCTGCCATAAAACACTGGTGTTGCAAACACTAAATTTTGCAACATGGGGTTTTAGGGGCTCCGCCCCCACCGTTGCTGAAAAGCAGTATGAATCGAAACGAAGTTTCGAGCATACTGCATCCATTTCGTACCCGGATTCAGCAATGCCCTGCCCCCAGGCAGGGGTAGCTCCCCGCACCCTCAACAAAACTTCCGTTTTGTTGTACTAGACTGGATTTGGGAAGAGTAGGCGCAGGCGGTTGCAGGTTGTTGAGGATCTTCCCCAATGGCCTGAGGAAAGTCCGGGCTTCCCAAAGACCAGACCTGCTGGGTAACGCCCAGTACGGGTAACCGTGAGGATAGTGCCACAGAAACATACCGCCAACGATAAAGTTATGAGTTCTCAGGTTTGAGTTTTGAATTGACTCAACACTTAAAACTTAACACTCACAACTTTGTTGGTAAGGGTGCAAAGGTGCGGTAAGAGCGCACCAGCAGCATCGAGAGGTGCTGGCTCGGTAAACCCCGGTCGGAAGCAAGGCCGATGGAACTATGGTTGGTCTTTTACCAGTTCCGTGCAGAAGGAGGATTCCCTTCTGCCAGTCCGCTAGAGGCGTTTGGTAACAGGCGCCCCAGATAGATAACTGCCCTTCTGGTGCCGTGCATTCGGAAGAACAGAACCCGGCTTACGTCCTGCTCTTTCCCTATTCCCCTTCAAGTTGTCCAATCAACGTTCAAGTCCCAGTTTTATTGAACTTTTTTGATTGATTCAACGAATATATAGATTCGGCAAAGCTACTCTGACGAATCATTACAGAATTCTGAACCTGCACTAGGATGAAGGCACGGATGAGTATTCGTGTCCTTCAGCACATGCGAAACTTTGTGGGTGAGCGTGTGAATACTTTGACCTCTCACGTCTTAACGGTAGACAAATCGGTGACTTTGCTGGAATCCTACCCGCTATTTGCTATTAGCCAGCACAAACGAAGCGGCCTGATTTTGTGCCAGCCCCATTATGCAGAATTTGCTGGGCCCGGAGCAGCAGTGAGTACGCTTGTTGATCAAAACTGTGTCGCCATTATTGCTATCGGCTCCCCCGAAATTGTTGAGCTCGCTTCCCACGACGAGCGACAGCGTGCCTATAGTCGTAGAATTCAATGGATTCGCTGGATTCAAAAAATCACAGACCACTCCGATCCTATCCAGCGTGTAGAAAAATTGCTTTCCGGGTTTGAGGCGTTTTTCGGCAACCAGGTACTGGCAAGTTTATCGGATGACGTGTTAGGGCTGCTGGCTGGGGTGTTACCTCAGACAATTGCGATCGCCCGCTCCCAACATCGTCCTTTGGGCTCCACAAATTCACCTGAACCTGGACCCATCGTCACTGCCTTAAACCCTCAAACACTCCAGGCATTTCGAGAAGGATATACGCCCGTCAGCGTTTCTGCCAGCTATATCGAAAAACTCTCTAATCTTCCCTGCTTGGCTTGAAGATTAGAGAATTGATATTGGAACTGATAGACTGGCAGTGATGTCACTCCAGTATCCCCATCGCCAAAAGCAGCTTGAGAGCCTGATCCAGAAGCTTGGATTGCCAGAGAATGCCCCTGTTCAATGGCATCTTCTTGATCTGGCACTGACCCACTCCACAATTTCTAGCACCGACAATTACGAGCAACTTGAGTTTGTCGGAGATGCGGTGATTCGGTTGGCAACCGCTGAGTTTCTATATAAGAACTATCCTGATTTGCCTGTTGGAGAGTTTGCGGCAGTCCGCTCGATTTTAGTGAGCGATCGCGCCCTGGCACAAATTGCGACCTGCTATAACCTGGAACGTTATCTCCTAGTCTCCGACAGCGCCCAGAAAGATAAGCTTGGCCAGCAGTCTCGCGTGGCACAGGCATTAGAAGCTATGCTGGCGGCCCTTTACCTCAGTACCCATACGCTAGAACTGGTGCATGTCTGGTTAGATACCCATCTGCACGAACTGGTGGAAGAGATTTTGCAAGATCCTGCTCGCAAAAACTATAAAGCTGCCCTACAGGAATGGAGTCAGGCTCACTATAAAACGCTACCAGACTATAAAGTTAGCGAAGTGGAAGCCAGGCATGGCGCGGCAGACCGTTTTCTGGCAGAAGTCTGGCTACAGGGGCAAAAGCTGGGCCAAGGAAGTGGACGTTCCATTAAAGCCGCCGAGCAAGCGGCAGCCCAGGCTGCTTTTCTGGCAATTCAGGAGCGTTCATTGGAATGATTTTGAAGAGCTGATTGCTGAGCGGCTGCCAGTGCGATCGCCCGCGGAAAGATCTGGTGTTCTTGAACATGAATGCGATGGTGCAGGGTTTCTGAAGTATCACCGGGCAGCACAGGAACTGCGGCCTGCATCACAATCGCTCCGCTATCCACTTCAGTCACCACATAATGAACAGTGCAACCTGTGATTTTGACACCTGCTGCCAGCGCTTGCTCCACCGCATGGGCTCCCTTAAAACTGGGAAGAAGGCTGGGGTGGATATTCAGAATCCGGTTTGGGAAGGCGGTAATCAGGGTGGGGGTGACAATTCGCATCCAGCCAGCCATGATGACCCATTCCACATCGTACTCGTGCAAGGTTTTGACGATTGCCTGGTCGAGCGCTTCCCGGCTCTCAAATTCACGATGATTCAGTAAGATTGCCGGAATTCCCCATCCCTCAGCCCGAACGGCAGCTTTAGCTTCAGGATTGTTGTAAATCAACACCTGGATTCTGGCATTGAGTTGCTGGTTGGCAATGGCCTGGGCGATCGCCTCAAAGTTACTGCCATTTCCCGACGCCATCACCCCCAATCTAATCTGGGGCAAATCTTGATGCAGATTTGGGGGAACTTCTGGCGCAATCAGGCTAGAAGTCACTTCAACGCGAGGAGAATCAGTGCTCATGAATGCTTCAGCGGATAAGTAGCTAGACGCAATCATAAAACTTCTTAGTTCTGAGCGCTTGGCACGACCAATTACCCTGGATTGCTCGCTTTCATTCCCTGGCAGGTCAATCTGATAGGGGTAGTTTTCGGTTTCTCGCTTCAGATCTATTTTTTAAACTAGCCGCTTCTTTTGGAAAATTTGTCGGAATTGGCAAATTGAAATGTCATAAGCAGAATGGATTGGGAGGACAGGTTAGGCGATGCCTCTAGTAGGGAATGGGTTGAGTATCTTGACTGCATCGGATTCTGGGCTGGGCTCCGCTTTCATTGGTAATCAAATCTGGCAGGCGGGGAGGCAGACGGGTTGGCTCTTTGGTCTGACAGACGGTTGCCATCAAGGTAAAAGGACCCTCTTTTCCAGTCGCTGTAAATACTGCACCCACAAAACTCCTGAGCCCAAGCCGCTTCGCTATCCCTCGCACGCCCACCCATTGGTTCTTTTCTCCTGAGACAATTTCATAGCGGTAATTTTCAGTTTCTTGCTGAAACTCAGATCCCAGCTGGTTAATCGCGCTGGCATACTGGCTGTTTTCCAGGTAGTAGGCAAGCTCTGCCTGAATCAGGGAACTGACATACAGTCGGCCCTCCACTTCCTTACGTTTACCCTTTACTTTTTGAGCGATTTCCTTCAAATCTGGTTGGATTGTTGGGCTGTTGGAAATCTTTCTCAAGGGTGGATCTGAAAAGGCAGAAGGTCTCGGAGTAGCTGGATTGATGTCAGACAGTTGCAGCCGCAGCAATCCCTCCTCTGTAAAGTCAAGAATTGTTTTGATCTGGTCCTGCCGACGGTTTGAAAGGATGAGATCCAGGTGCATGGGTTGAGGTTTTGAATTCACCTGATAACCCATACTGGTAACCGCCATCTCTCCTGAGGCACCAGCTATCAGAACTAACAGCCTGCCCTGCGGAGTAAAGGCAAAAATAACATTACTCACCTCAGTGGCAGGCGGTCGGATGGTTTGCCATCGCCCAATCAGTTTTTGAATGACTGGATCCGCCTCTTTGGAAGCGGACTGGGCATCTTCGGCAACAGCAGGGAAGGTAGTGAGATGTTCTTCCCCAACAAGCGTCTCCCAACTCCCCGCACCGATAAGTAATGCCAATGCCACCAGAACTTTTGTGGATGTTTCAAAACAGTGCTGCTTCAAACCAGTAAGATCCATCTGAAGAATGCTTCAAATTCGTCAGCCTATCCTAGCAACCGATAGAAACAGCACGTCCTGATTGTTAATAAACGTAAATCCCTATGCTGATTGATCGCCCCTCTCGCCCACCGTCTATCAGAGACCTGCCTTCTCAATATTTAGACAACGAGGCGATCGCGGCCTGGGTTTTTCTGGCTCCTGCTTTAATTCTGCTGGGAATTTTTGTTTTATACCCGATCGGCTATCTGCTCTATCTCAGCTTTACAACGGGCAGCTTTACCCGGTCGGGCATTCACTGGGTAGGTTTGCGTAACTACTGGCGGCTCGTTCTCAGCCCCGATTTCTGGCAGGTATTGGGCAATACCATCTATTTCACCCTGGTAACCGTCATTCCCAGTCTGGTCATTCCTTTGGGTTTAGCGGTATTGCTCGATCGCACCTTCGTCCTGCGGGATCTACTGCGGACTGCCTACTTCATTCCCTCCATTACTTCTCTGGTGGCCGTTGGCTTAGGTTTCCGCTGGCTGTTTCAAACGGATGGCCCGGTCAATCAATGGCTTGCTTCTCTGGGAATGGCTCCTATCCCCTGGCTCAGCAGCACAACCTGGGCAATGCCCGTACTGATCCTGCTCAGCGTCTGGAAACAACTGGGCTTCAACATGGTGGTCTTTCTGGCCGGGTTGCAGACCATTCCCACCACTCGCTACGAAGCTGCTGAATTAGATGGAGCCGGAGCCTGGCAAAAATTCTGGTACATCACCCTTCCCGGTTTGCGTCCAACCCTGGTGTTCGTTGCCGTAACCACCGCTATTTTTACCCTGCGCAGCTTTGAGCAGGTATACATAATTACAGGTGGTGGACCGTTAAATTCCACCAACCTGCTGGTCTATTACATCTATGATCAGGCGTTTGCCCAATTTGACTTTGGATACGCAGCGGCAGCGGCAACCCTGCTACTGGCCGCAACTTTGTTACTGGTTTACTTCCAGCTTCGAGTTTGGGGAGAGGATCAATAGCAGTCTCGCTTCACCAACAACTCCTCCAGCCCCTCATCTTCAACTTACCAGGGCTTCAAGGTTGACCCGCTCCGCATGTCCCCAGAATGCTTCCAGGTTATAGAACTCTCGTTCTTGAGGCAGCATGGTGTGAACAATAACATCTTCGTAATCCAACAAAATCCAGGTGCTCTCTGCCTGGCCTTCGATGTGAGCTGGAGTGCGCTGTAAATCTTCTTCGACTTTTTCCTCAATGGAGCGCGCGATCGCCCGCACCTGTACCTTTGAAAACCCCGTCACAATGACAAAGTAATCTGCCAGCGGAGAAACATCTGCCACCCGCAAAATGGCGACATCTGCACCCTTACGCTCTTCTGCTGCACGGGCGATCGCCATTGCCAACCGCAAGCTGGGATCGGTCAAATCAATAAGCTGACTACCTTTTCCAGAAGTTACAACACCAGAGGCAGAAGATGGTACTTGAGAATAATTTGGCATGCAATTTTCAGTTCCTTACGCAATTTTTCAAGTGAACAATTGCCAGGCAATAATCAAGGGTTAGGGACTTAAAAGATTCAATGGACATTTAGATGACTCCTCACAGAAAACTCTTTTGCCTTCTCCAGGGCCCAGTTGCGAGTTAGCACAGCTCTGGGATGGATAAGATGACGGGAAGCCAGTAACTGCTGGAGGGAGTAATCACAAGTTTGCCAAACTGCGCCGTAAAGGTTCTGCTGACTCAGTTGGCGTAAATGCTCAAGCTCCGGAGTATCCCCCCGTCCTGGTTCAAGGCTGTCCGCTAAAAAGACCACACAGCTAAGGGGGCTCATTCCAGGACTTCCCAACGTGTGATTGCGAATTGCCTCAAGCACGTCCTCATCGTGAACGCCGAACTCCTTTCGGGCAACGATCGCCCCCACCTCTGCATGCAGCAGATGGGGATTCGCTACTTCTACAGGGTCCAACTCCAAACCCTCTGCTTGAGCCATTTCTAAGAGGCGTTTGGGTTTGAAGAACTTGGCCAGATCATGTAGTAATCCTGCCTGGGCTGCTCGCTCTGCATCTAACCCGTGATGCTGAGCAAGCTCAGTTGCCATCCTTTCAACTCTCAAAATGTGCTGGAGGCGGGCATCTGGAACATTTTTGCTTAACCAACTTAAAACTCGATCGCGCTTAATCTCTGGCAGTGCTGCTTGACTTGGAGGCAGGCTTTCAGGTTGGCAGACTGTCTGCAAAGGCCTGACGGTTCCGGAGGGGGTTGAATGCAGAACACTGAAAGATTCACGCATTCAGGAAGCAACTCCTTGCTTATGCCAAGACAAGATCAGCATCTATAGCGCTCTTTAGAGATGGAAATCTAATGTGTTCCTATTTTAGCTCAGAGATTTAGATTATTTTAATCTCAATATAGAAATTAAATCGGTTCAACTAGCGGCTGAAATACTCCGATGACATCAAACCTGAACGGCTTGAGCGGCGAGTGTGGTTCTTCAGCATGTAATGCAAATCTTCAGGAGCGAGGGAGGCGGTGATCGCATCATTGGCATTAACCACTCCTGCTTCGTACAGGTCAAACAATGCCTGGTTCATTGTCTGGCTACCATTATTCCCCTCTTCCATCAGCAGGTAAATCTCTTCTGTATTTCCTTTCAGTAAATAATCTCGGATGGCATCCGTATTTAACATAATTTCGAGCGCTGCGGTTCGCCCACCCAGGACGGTAGGCACCAACGTTTGGGCAATGACCGCCCGCAAAGCGTCTACGATTTGAATCCGAATCGTATCCTGTTCTTCTGGACTGTAAAAATTAAGCAGACGCTTGAAAGCGTTGACGGCTCCCTTAGTGTGCAGGGTTCCCAGGACCAAGTGTCCTGTCATAGCAGCACGAATGGCGGTATCAACCGTTTCGCGATCGCGCATCTCCCCAATCAAGATCACATCTGGGTCTTGCCGTAACGATGCTCGCAATGCGTCTTTAAATTCCTGTGTGTGTAAACCGATTTCCCGTTGAGTCAGCAAGCACTGATTTGATGTATGGACATATTCAATTGGATCTTCGATGGTGACAATTTTGCGCGGCAGGGTGTCGTTGAGATGCCGCAGCATAGCTGCCAGAGTGGTAGATTTTCCTGAGTTGACCGGCCCTGTAACTAAAATCAAACCCTGCTTCTCTTCTACCAAATAGCCCAAAATATCTGGCAGACCCAGTTCTTCTAAAGACGGTACCTTGAGCGAAATGAGACGCAGTACCATCGAACCACCCATGATGGATTGGGCACAATTTACCCGACACCGCACCAGCCCTTCGTACAGAATGGCTGTATCTAGCTCCTGTCGTGCCCGAAACTGCTCCAGTTGAGTAGGTGACAGCACCTCTTCCAGAAAATCATCGAACTGACGCACTGTGATCCGACCATAGGATGCCTGTTGTACCATCTTGCCCTGGATCCGGAAGCGGGGAGGCTCTCCAACCTGGAGGTGAATATCAGAAGCTCCTTGGGAGAACGCATCTTCAACCAAAGCACGAACCGTTCCCTGCTTCTGAATTTCTAACCCAGGACCATCAATGGCAATGGAGTTCAGGCTCATTGCCTCCGTTCCCTGAGCCGTAGGCCCGCAATTGACGCGGCACTGCATGAAACCAGGAATACGAGCATCTGCATCGAGTTTGCGATGCTCCAGGTAGTACTTCAGTTGTTTGGGCGACAGAACCTCGTGCAGGTATTGGCGAAATTGTTCTGGCGTCAGGGGAGGAATGTGATCTTGAGGAAGTAACTTGCCGCTCAAACGGTAGAAAGGTGGCCGTCCCGGCTGAAGATACAGCGCTGTAGCACCTCGGTCACAGGCATCCTGGATAATGAACCGGATTGAGGTAGATGTATCGAACGCTGTGTGTTCTTCTGAAGCCTTAGTTGCGGTCATAGAGAGTCGTTTCCAGTGTGACTAGGAACTTGAATGGGGGTAGAAGGGGCTCAACCCCCTCACCCTGGAAGCAATAGAAGCAATAGATAGATGCATTGGCTGAAAGGCAATTCCAGAAACTCAATCACAGAACTATTTAACTGGACTAGGCCAAACAAGTGCAACCGAATTTACCGCAAATTCAAGTTACAACCCTGGGTAGAATCCGGGGCAGATGACAATAAAACTATAAATGTAAAATAAATACAAAATGCAAATACAAAATGACAATATAGGGAATTTTTCCAATTGCTTTGAAATACACCTGAAATTCAAAGACTCTCGAGTTCCCGTGCCTTGCCGGTGAAAGAGTAGCGTCAACTACTCTTTCATCTCGGACAAAATCCCTAACGTATTGATTTTGTTTTGGTGATAAGTAAGGCTTATCACCAAACTCTCAGGAGAGCCAAATCTCGGTTGTAAGGCAGCAGCTATTTCACTTCTTTATAAAACTGGATGTTATGGCTATCGCCAAGTTGCTTAGGACACCGGGTTTAAAAGGGTTGTAGAGGCTTCTGCCCCCAGCCAGGGGGTTTACTCCTGCACCCTGTTCTAAGCCTGGTGGCTATAGCTATACTTATCCATTGAGTCGGCTGTGAACCATAACCAGTGTTTCCGCCAACTGCTCTAGCCGGGTCTCCAGATACTGCTTGCGAGAAAGTAGCAGCCGGAGTCGCTGGTAACGGGCGATCGCCACGCCAACCGCAGGCACCTGCTCTGCCGGACAATGACGAAACCAGAGTTGCCCATCCTCATTTAGACCACACAGGCGGTATCCAGCTGAACTTGCCTCCGGTTGAAGTTTTTCTCCGTAAGGACTGGTAGACGTCGGCAGGGGCTCTTTTGAAGAATGGGTGCGTATCTTTTCTACATAATCCATCAGGCAATCCACATCGGCGTGGCGAAACTCAGGCGCTTCGCCGTCCTGGTGGGCATAAGACTCCAGCCACCCATCGACAATGGGTCCTTCCAAATACAGATCTTGAATTTGCTGGAGTACTCGCTGGAGTTCTTCCTGCCAACTGGCAACAATGGTTTCCAATTCCTTGAGCAAACCCATTGCCAGTGTTGGGTTTGCAGCGTTACGATGGCTGCTAAAGCTTGGCGTTTTTAGTCTTGGTAAGGCTGGGGTTTTGACCTCACTGAGGCTGGCCGATAATGGTTTAACCATCGACTCCTTCAAGTCAGGGCCTGTTGCAGACAAGGAGTCTTCTAACTCTACTGCGGGCAGGCTCGGTAGGGTGGGCAGGTTTACTTTTACAGAATTCGGTGAGCTAGAAGGATGGTTAGAAACAGCCAGTACCTGAGTCCCATTCCTCTGAGACAGAATGGAAGCTTCTAAAGTATCGGAACACTTGTCTGCCAGTTGATGTAACGCGGCTTCGATCCGTTTCAGATCTCGTTTCATTGCGGTCTATCCCCCAGGCGATGTAATGGTGAATCGGTTGGACTGTCACTCTAAGTCGCCAATGCCCTAGTATTCTATTGCGGCGAGGCAATTATGCTTCAGATTTTTTGAAATGGATAATAGATTGATTCTGGTCACGGGTCCGGCTCGTTCTGGTAAGAGTGAATGGGCCGAAAAGTTGGCGGCTCGTTCTGGAAAGAAGGTGATTTACGTTGCCACAGCCCAGGTTGACCCAACTGATTACGAGTGGCAGGCTCGAATTGAGCGTCACCAGCAGCGCCGACCAGCAGACTGGAAGACTCTCAATGTTCCTGTTGAGTTGGCGGCAACAATTCTTTCAGTTCCGCAGGACACCTGTTTGCTGGTCGATTCGTTGGGTACCTGGTTGGCAAACTGTCTGGAGCAGGAGGATGGCACCTGGAATGCGACGGTGTCTGAACTTGTGAAGAGTTTAAGCGAGACTGGATGCCCGATCGTTATAGTGGCTGAGGAGGCAGGATGGGGAGTTGTTCCTGCCTATTCAACGGGGCGAAGGTTTCGCGATCGCCTCGGTTTTTTAACCCAGCAAATTGGGGCGATGGCCGATGCGGTCTATCTGGTTACAGCGGGTTATGCCTTGAACCTGAGTCGTCTTGGCATTCCTTTGGAGAAAGGATTAGGGGAGTAGATAAAGCCATTATCTTTCCTGCTGATTGTGTAGTTTGATTTCTTATACCAATCCCTTGTAAAGCTGGTTAGATCAACCTCATCGCCGACGGCACCTCTTCTTGGCAAGGGGAGGTTGGGAGGGGTCAGAGTTATGTGATACCTCGCAGAGAATTGGGATTAACGAAGTTTGAATAAGCTGGTAAAGGAAATCCCAGTTACTGAAAGTTCGGATCACAATTTAACAACTTCTTATTAGTAACTTCTTAATTTCTGCAAGGATATGTGTCATGATCCACGGCAATACCCTTTGCCTTAACCATCGAGGATCTGTGTCAGGAAGTTTGACTCTTCTGAGAGTTTGGTGATAGGCCTTACTTATCACCAAAGCAAAATCAATATTTCAAGGATTTTGTTTGAGATGAGAAAGTAGTTTACGCTACTCTTTCACTGGCGAGCCGTGAGAATCGGAAGTTCTTGAGTTCTACCCCCTAAGAAGTCATGTTTGGAAGAAAAAATCCCCAGCGAAATTATCAGCAGCCTCCTCCAATCCCGAAAAAGGTTGGACCTACCTATATTGCTCCCAACAGTGAATTTCAGGGTTCCATGCATGTTGAAGGTGATTTACTTGTGGATGGAATTGTGCATGGCTCGGTCGAAGTCAGGGGTGATGTGGTCATTTCCGAGACAGGTTTAATTGAGGGTCCTGAACTACGGGCTAAAAATCTGGTAGTTCATGGTGTTTTGAAGTCGAGGGTGTCGTTAGAGGGAACGCTGACTCTGAGCCGTACTGCCCGGTTGGAGGGAGATGTGAATGCTAACGCACTGAGTATTGAAGCCGGAGCCTTTTACATCGGCTACATTGAAACGGGAGATGTCAAAGCTTTACCTATCAGCCGTACCAGGCCAGAACTCACTGGAACTTCCGATGAGTACTATAGCAAGGAAGGGTTTTAGGGAACTGTCCCAAGTTCTATGACATTGACACAGGTCTGGGGTGCCTTTCTGATCTTTGCGATCTGCCCTCTTCTAGGTGGATTGCCTCTGATCCGCTGGATTACCCGTGGGCTAACGGGACGGGATCTTCGGCAGTGGGGTACTGGAAACATCAGTGTTTCAGCCGCCTTCTATCACGGCGGCAGGTTGGCTGGAATTTTGGCAGTTCTTTCTGAGGCGTTGAAGGGAATTGCAGCAGTTTTGCTGGCTCGCTATTTTTTTCCTCAGGACCCTGCCTGGGAAATCATGGCATTGATTGCCTTGGTGATGGGTCGCTACTGGTTTGGGAAGGGGGCAGGAACGACGAATGTGGTTTGGGGATATGTGGTACACGACCCGATCGCCGCTGGCCTGGTTTTTCTCATCAGTGGCATCAGTTTCACGATTCTGCGGGAAAGACAGCAAGCACGCTTTGGAGTCCTGGTGCTGTTTCCGCTGATTACAGCTCTGCGCCATCTGCAAGAGCCTGATTTGATTGTGATGACAATCGCCCTGGCTGTTCTCCTGGGCTGGATTTATATGAAAATTCCCGATGATCTGGATTTATCACCTCAGGAAGTGCGGTCAGGTTCCCAGGGAGTGTTCCGCTTCTTCCGGGGCGATCGCGCTGTAAATTCTCTCGATCAACCCCTGGATGTCCGCAAAGTAGGACAGAAAGCCGCGACGCTTTCCTACCTCAGGCGTTTGGGTTACCCAGTACCCATGGGATGGGTACTTATCCCCGGCGATGACCCGGAACCTCTGCTGAATCTGCTAGAACCATCTCCTAAACAACCACTGGTTGTTCGTTCTTCCGCCGTTGGCGAGGATTCGGAGACAACTTCCGCAGCAGGGCTATACGAAACCGTTCTGAACATTACTCGCAAAGAAGAGTTGATGCCTGCCATTGCCCGCTGCTTTGCTTCCTTCGATGCTCCAGCAGCAATCCAGTACCGACGCGATTTTGCAGCGCGCAGACCAGACGATCGCCACCTACCCAATGCTTCCATGGCAGTTCTGATTCAGCAACAGGTTCGGGGAATCTTTTCCGGCGTTGCCTTTAGCCGGGATCCCATTTCTCGGCAGGGAGAGGCGGTAGTGATCGAAGCTCTGCCGGGAAATGCTGCTCAGGTTGTTTCTGGGCAGGTTACTCCAGAGAGCTATCGAGTGTTCGTACCAGAAGCCACCGTTCAAGTGCAGGAATCGGGAGAGCTCCCTTCCTGGCAGTTGTCTGACAACCTCACTCTGCTAACGGAAGGGGAGGGAACAATCCCACCACGCCTGATTCAGCAGGTGGCTTTTTTGACCCGTCATCTGGAAGCTCACTACCATGGGATTCCCCAGGATGTGGAGTGGAGCTTTGATGGGAAAACCCTCTGGCTGCTGCAAACCCGTCCGATTACGACCCTGCTTCCCATTTGGACTCGCAAAATTGCTTCAGAGGTCATTCCGGGACTAATCCATCCCCTTACCTGGTCGATCAATCGCCCCTTAACCTGTGGGGTTTGGGGCAAAATCTTCACCATCGTTCTGGCAGAACGGGCACGTGGGCTAGATTTCAATGAAACGGCCACCCTTCACTATTCCCGCGCTTACTTCAATGCGTCTCTGTTGGGAAGTATCTTCCGCCGCATGGGTTTACCTCCTGAAAGTCTGGAATTTTTGACCAGAGGAGCCAGATTTAGCAAGCCACCGCTCCAGTCCACGTTGCGAAATTTGCCGGGGCTGTTGCGGTTGTTGAGTCGGGAACTGTCTCTGGAGAAGGATTTTCAGCAAGATCAGCGAGAACACTTTACCCCGGCACTAACTCAACTGACCCAGATTTCAGCTTCTAACCTTTCTGAGTCAGAGCTGTTGCAACGGATTGATACCATTCTCAACTTGCTGAGGAAAGTAACCTATTACAGCATCCTGGCTCCCCTCAGTGCAGCTTTACGGAAGGCTATCTTTAAGGTCAGCGATGAGGAATTGGATAACAGCGATACTCCAGAAGTGGCGGCGTTGCGATCGCTCCAGGAATTAGCGCTTTCCGTCCAACCCTGCCTTCAGAACCAAAGTCAGCAAGCACTCTCCTCCCCCCTCACTCCTCACTCATCTCTCCTTACCCAATTGGCAGAAACCCCCGATGGTCAGGCGATTCTGGCCCAATTTGATCAACTGCTGGATCGCTACGGCTACTTGAGCGAAGTTGGCACGGATATTGCCATTCCTACCTGGAAGGAAAATCCTCAGCCCGTGCAGGAACTATTCACTCAGTTCTGCCTGAATCCAACCCCACTCTCTCCACCTCCTCAGAGACAACGCCCAAAAGCTCGTCGAGTACAGCGCCGCGTTACGCTCAAAGGACGTGTGACAGAAGTTTACAGCCGCCTGCTGGCAGAGTTGCGTTGGAGCTTTGTGGCTTTAGAAAAGCGCTGGTTAGAAACGGGTCTATTAACCCATGAGGGGGATATTTTCTTTTTGAAAATTGAGGAAGTGCAACGGGTCGTTGCCGAGGGCGATCGGGAATCGTTGGCTGATATGATTGCTCAGCGTAAAGCCCAGCTAGAGAAAGATCGTGAATTGGAAACCGTGCCGTTCTTAGTTTATGGGGATGATCCGCCTGCTCCAGTAATGCCCAATCAATCGCAGGCAACTCAGCGATTACAGGGCATCGCCGCCAGTCCGGGGCAGGCACAAGGACATGTCCGGGTCGTCCGTAGTTTAGGTACCCTTCCTGATATTGATAAAAACACGATTTTAGTTGTGCCCTATACCGATTCTGGTTGGGCTCCCCTGCTAGCCAGGGCAGGCGGATTGATTGCCGAAGTGGGGGGAAGATTGTCCCATGGAGCGATCGTGGCACGCGAATATCGCATTCCAGCTGTGATGGATGTCCATGATGCCACCCGTTTGTTGCAAGATGGGCAGTCCGTCAGAATTGATGGCCAGCAGGGTACGGTAGAGATACTATGACACAACAACTGCTTCATTTTCCTGCCGTTGTAAGGCGGCATAGAGGCGATTCAGCGCGTTCACATAGGCATGGGCAGACGCCACAATGATATCTGTATTGGCGGCATGTCCGGAGTAGATGCGTTCGTGATGGCGCAGGCGGATGGTGACTTCACCGATCGCGTCAATTCCTGCTGTTACCGACTGCACCGAAAATTCGATGAGCTGGTTCGGGACATTGACTACCCGATTGATGGCTTTGTAAACTGCGTCCACAGGTCCCGTTCCAGTAGCAGCATCGGTCAACTCTTGCCCATCGGGAGTCCGCAGAGTAACGGTTGCGGTAGGACAGGCATGGTTACCACAGGAAACCTGCACCAGTTCTAATCGGAACAGTTCTGGTGTCTGCTGGATCTCGTCATTCACAATCGACTCCAGATCCCAATCCGTGACTTCCTTTTTCTTATCCGCCAGTTCCTTAAACCGAACAAAGGCTTTGTTCAATTCCTGTTCCGACAACTCAAAACCCAACTCCCTTAACCGGGAACGGAAGGCATTCCGCCCTGACAGTTTGCCCAGCACAATTTGATTGTCCGTCAAACCAATAGACTGGGCATCCATAATTTCGTAGGTCAATCGGTTCTTTAACACTCCGTCCTGGTGAATGCCCGACTCATGGGCAAAGGCGTTCGCTCCAACGATCGCCTTGTTGGGCTGCACCAACATTCCCGTCAGGTTAGAAACCAGGCGGGAGGTTTTATAGATCTGTCTGGTATCAATATTGGTCAGGGGTGCTTCTGAGTCTACGGGACGCCCCAGGAAGGGATTAAAATACTGCCGCCGCACGTGCAGTGCCATCACCAATTCTTCCATAGCCGCATTGCCCGCCCGCTCCCCGATGCCATTGACAGTACATTCAAGCTGGCGTGCCCCGTTTTTCACGGCTTCCAGGAAGTTGGCAACAGCCAGCCCCAGGTCGTTGTGTCCATGAACGGAAATAATTGCCTGGTCAATATTGGGCACATTTTCCTTGATGCCACGGATGAGGGCTCCAAATTCGGCGGGAGTGGTATAACCAACGGTATCGGGAATATTTACAGTTGTTGCCCCTGCTGCGATCGCCCGTTCCAAAACCTCGTAAAGAAATTCAGGGTCTGACCGGCCCGCATCTTCCGGCGAAAACTCAACATCGTCTACAAAAGATTTGGCAAACGCAACCATTTCCTCTGCAATCGCCAGCACTTCTTTACGCGTTTTCTTTAACTTGTATTCCAGGTGAATATCCGATGTCGCGATGAAGGTATGAATTCGGGGCCGGGCAGCAGGTTTCAAAGCTTCTGCAGCGGCTTGAATGTCCTGTTTAGTTGTGCGGGCCAATCCGCAGATAATTGGCCCCCCTTCAATCCCGACGGTTTCCGCAATCTTCTGCACGGCTTCAAAATCACCAGGACTGGAGTAGGGAAATCCCGCTTCAATCACATCCACACCCAGTCGGGCCAGTTGCCGGGCGATCGTCAACTTTTCATCAATGTTGAGTGCAGCTCCCGGAGCCTGCTCGCCATCTCGAAGGGTCGTATCAAAAATAATGATTCGATCCTGACTGGGTTTAGTGCTCATGGTTCATTCCCTGAAGATCAAAAATTAGTGCCATTCCTATTGTAGGGGGAGGGGGAGGGGGAGGAGAGAAGCAGGGGAGCGGGGGAGCAAAGCGAAAGGCAAAATGGAGGCAACTCTAAACTCATCCACCCATCTACCCCTCCCTCCACGGCTCTCCTGAGAGTTTGTGATAAGCGGCGCTTATCATCAAAACAAAATCAATATTCCAGAGATTTTGGGTAGTGCCCAAATCGTAATGATTTTTGAGTCGTTAATGGTAGCGGCTGGCGCCGCTCATCATTACCTTGTTAGGTCTACCAGATTTTGCTTTAGGTGAAAAGGTAGCTTGCGATACTCTTTCGCCAGCAAGCCAGGAGAAGCGCTTAATAATCGATCTTCTCGATTTCCTTGCGGATGTCGT
Organism: Leptolyngbyaceae cyanobacterium HOT.MB2.61; assembly: GCA_023511615.1. Lineage (GTDB taxonomy): Bacteria > Cyanobacteriota > Cyanobacteriia > Leptolyngbyales > Leptolyngbyaceae > Leptothermofonsia. The sequence goes on along the minus strand of JAIMBL010000016.1, from coordinate 20,812 downwards.
TCAGATCAATGTAGTGATCGGTTGCATTGCGGAGTTCTCGTGCAATCATGCCTTCGGTTGAAACTACCGTAATATGGGTGTTCTTGCCCCGCAGGAGCTCGATCGCTCGTTCAAAATCTCCATCCCCACTAAACAGAACGACTCGGTCGAACTGATCAACCGTGTTAAACATATCAACAACAATTTCAATATCTAAATTTGCTTTCTGAGAAAATCGTCCCGAATTATCGTCGTAATATTCCTTCAAGATTTTAATTCTAACGGTGTAACCCAAACTAATAAGAGCATCTCGAAAGCCTCGCTGGTCTTGAAGATCTTTTAGCCCTGTATACCAAAATGCATTCACTAAAACGACGTCAGGATCTCTTGTAAAGTATTCCAATACACGTTTGGGATCGAAGAACCAACCATTTTTTTGTTGGGCATAGAACATATTGTTGCCGTCTACAAATATCGAGAGACGGTTCATTGAGTTAGGCATAGAAAGTAACAGACCTAGAATTTGTAAAGGTAATTATTGCGAATAACCAATTGTAACAACTTGCCTTTGATTAGGTTACACAAATGACCGCGATCGCATGCTCTGCTATCTGCTAACTGTCCACTTTAAAGATTTTGGTATGAGAGCAGATTTAGACAGACAATTATTTTCACCCTGAACCCATAGGCTACCTGGAACCCAACATAGATTAATCCGTCTTTGTTAAAACATCCTCCTGACGGAGGATTTAGGACTCTATTTATAAAAATCAGCGAACATTAAACCCTAAAAGAAAAGTCATCATAATCTGACAACCTTAACTACTTATTTTGAGTATTGATACCACACTTTTACCAATAAAAATAAGCAAACTTGATTGTTGCTTGCGATAAGCAACACTATTATCGCAAAAAAACTTAAAACTTGCTGGCGATGCCCGGTTCTCCATGCTATCGATTAAAGGGGAGTATCGCTGTTGCTCGGGTGATATCAAGAGGGGGGTTAGTTAAGCAGTCTTAAGCTGCTATCGTCTCAGCTAAAAAATCCTCGATTTAAGCGCAGCCACTACTCGTTGGGTGCATGGACTAGAAGTTGTTGAGGCAGGTTCCACAGATGTTTAATAATCCGTTCTCTAATTCGCCACTGCCCCCAACTGAATCTCTTCCATCCTCTAGCCATAGCCGAACACAAAAATCCTATATTACTGGAAGGCAAAAGCGAAAATCGCTTTTGAGGGGACACCTATTGGCGGGAGTGTGGGCCACGATCGCCGCGATCGCCACGGCCAGTCAGTTTAACCTGGTGCAGGCCTGGGAACGGCAGATGCAAACGTTGTTCTTTGCACTCCGGGGACCGGTTACCCCTCCCCAGAACATAGTAATTCTGGCAATAGACGACAACACAATCAAGGCCAGCCAGTTTTATCGCAGTGATCCTGAAGCCTATGCCTACCTGGAACCGCTGCAAACCTCCCCTCCTCGACGCTCTACCTATGCCATCTCGATTGAGCGATTGATGAGTGCCGGTGCCAGAACTGTTGCCATCGATTTAATCTTTGATACCTCCAGCAGTTTTCCTGAAGACGATCAACAGTTTCAAAAGACCCTACAGCGTTATGCGGGTCGGGTGACACTGGCAGCACAGTACAACGCGGAGGAAACTCCTCAAGGTAGACAGATTGAACCAATTTTGCCAGACCCCATGTTTCGCACATTTCCTGCCTCCATGGGGTTCATTAACTACCCAGTTTCTCCAGATGGCAGAATTCATTTGCTTGGTAACGCTTACCCAGAACTGGAGATACAAAACTCTATTGAGTGGGCAAAGCAGTATTCACCTGAAGTTGCTGAGGAGATCGTCAGACGAGATCGAGAGCTCTTTTTTCAGCAGAGCAAAGAGCTTCCTTCGTTTGCGGAAGCAACCCTCAAAGCAGCAGGAATTTCCTACCAGCCCGTCACTGGAGATAATATTTTCTTCTACGGTCCCAGCAACACGTTTAAGCACATCTCCCTGATTGATGTGCTAGACCCGCGAGAATGGGACAGACATTTGCAGGAAGGTACATTTAAGGACAAAATCGTAATTCTTGGCCCTACAGCGAAGTTTTATCAGGACTTTCACCCAACTCCTTTCTCAAAAACCTTTCTCTACCCCTCACCGATGGCGGGGGTGGAGGTCAATGCCAACGCGATCGCCACTCTGATGGAAAATAAATCTATTGCGGAAGCAATTCCAGATGCCGTCTGGCGTGGGGGAATTGTCTACGCACTGGTTGTATCTGCTGCAATTCTACAAAGCGCGGTCCTATTAGGCATTGTGTCGTTGAGTAAGCGACTTCAGCAACGGTTGCAACCGTCGTTGATGCGAATGATCCTGGCAGCCGGAACTGTTCATCTGGTGCTTTCTCTGGTGATCGCGAGTGCCTGGGGAGGAATCAGCTATGCCACTTTTGTCAATGGACGTCTGATTTTGCCAACCGCTGTGCCAATGGCAGCTATTGTCCTCAGTGGCCTAACTTACTTTGTTTCCGCCTCTGTTAGCGAATACCGCAGTAAACTGCAAATTGTCAAAATCCTGGCCCAGTTCCCTCGCTCAGAAGTCGTTCAAAGAATTCTCAACGAGTATGTTGAGTTTCAGGACCTTCTCCAGGAGCCAGAACAGGCATTTTTTGGAAAAATTCTCAAAGATCGCTATAGAATCACCAAAGTTCTCGGCTCCGGCGGTTTTGGTAGAACCTATATTGCCGAAGATACTCAGCGACCAGGCAATCCACTCTGTGTGGTCAAACAGTTGAGGCCCGTTAGCGACAATCCCAACCTGGTACAGCTTGCCAAACGCCTATTTGACCGGGAAGCTCGTACTCTGGAAAAACTCGGCACTCATAATCAAATTCCCCAACTTCTGGCAAACTTTGAAGAAGATGGCGAATTTTATCTGATTCAGGAGTTTATTCCCGGCAAGCCTCTTAATAATGAACTTCCCCTGGGGAAACGCCTCCCCGAAGCCAAAGTAGTCGCCATTCTGCGAGAAATTCTCCAAATTCTGGAATTTGTCCACAGTCAGGATGTAATTCACCGGGACATCAAGCCTGGCAACATCATCCGGCGCGACTCAGATGGTAAACTCGTCCTGATTGACTTTGGGGCGGTTAAGATTTCAGAACAGGTCGAAGACAATGGGCAAAGCGCAATTACCGTTGGCATCGGTACCAGAGGCTACATGCCTAGTGAGCAAAGCGAAGGCAAACCCAAGCCCAATAGTGACATTTATGCATTGGGCATGATTGGGATTCAGGCACTCACCGGAATGCTTCCAAATCAATTGCGAGAAAAAGAAGATCCAAGAACCGGCGAAATTGTCTGGAGAGAACGGGCACAGGTTAGCCACGCCCTGGCGGAGGTTTTGAGTAAAATGGTGCTCTATGACTATCGCAAGCGCTATCAGACTGCTACCCAGGTTCTACAAGACCTTAACCATCTCCCCATTGCCTCCTCGCCACAGTTGCCTGTAGAAGATGAACCATTGATGCCTCCTGTATTATCAGATGATTCAGATGCCTACATTGCTGAGGAAACCAGACCCTGGCCTCAAACTTTCGGCTCCGATCCCGAAATGCCAAAAGCTGACTAAATCCTCCTAGTACTCTTTGGTGTAATACCAATTCTCCATGCTGAAGTTTCAGCACCCCAAAGAATAAAAAACTCTGCTCCCTTCTCTTGCAGAAGAAGGGTTGGGGGTGAGGGCATTTTGAGAGCAATTTCAATCAAGAATTGATATATATAGCGTGTTTGCGTAGAGCTATACCAGTTTGGCAAACATCGGAGGTGAGTAAGGAGTCGAGCATGATCGGTTAATTTACACCAAGCTCTATTAGCCATGGGGCGACTTTGGCATGTCTTTGTTCCCTCGTTGCCAGGCCCCAGTCTGGAAATGTCAATCTGAAGCTCCAGCTTCTCGATCGCCCCAAAGTACCTCACTCTCAGAAGACTCAACTGCTTTCTCAGCACTGGAACTCAACGTCTGCGTTACAAATGGCAGAAATGCCCCCCTTAAACCCCGCCTGATCCGTTCTGGTGTTTCTTCAAACAAGAGAAACAATGGATAGAGACTATCGGCTCCCTCACTCAAGATGTGCCGATAGCGCAATGGCATTTCCCACTCATAGCTCCGGCTCAAAAGAACCTGAGTTTGCCGCCAGCGGCCCAGTAAATCGGAGAAGTCTTCTTCAGGACGATGGATAAAGATAAAAATCTCGATACCTGTCTTGATCTTCCACTCCGGGTCACACATGAGGATAGCAATATCGCACGGTAGACAGAGGGTTTCACTGGTCGTTGTATGAATGCCACTCTGACCCGGTAGGGAAACCGCATTACGGAGTTTGATTACGGGCAGGGGAATCGTAACCAGGCTCTCGCCTGGACGGCGCATACTGGGAAGCAATTCCAGGTAAGGACGATAGCGCTTCAACAGCGCGATCGCCGCCAGACTATTGCTGCACTCAGCCAGTAATTCTTCGTAGTGGGCTCGTTTAATAGCCATCAAGATTCAACAAACGCATCACTTCTGGGATTTCAGTCCAGCAAACTGAGTCAATTTAGCGCTATTGAAAAGACTGAGCTTTTGGGTCGGCGGGCGATCGCTAACCCAGCGTTTCAAACACCTTGAACATCGGCAAATACATCGACAGCAAAATCGCGCCTACCATGCCTCCCAGGAACATAATCATAATCGGTTCCATGATACTGGTAAGCGCTTTAACTGCCTGCTCTACCTCGTCTTCGTAGAAATCAGCAACCTTCATCAGCATCTTATCCAGTTCCCCCGTCTCCTCTCCAATGCTGATCATCTGAATAGCCATCAAAGGAAAAACCTGTTCTTTTTGTAGAGCAATGCTGATCAGGCCACCCGTTTGAATTTCTCGCCTGGCTTCATCCACCGCATTTGCAATCACCTGATTGCCCGCTGTATCCCGGACAATTTCTAAACAAGTCAAAATTGGAACACCAGAACGGGTCAACGCTCCAAATGTGCGGCAGAAACGAGCCGTTGCCGTTTTTTGAATCAAGTCACCAAACAGGGGTAGCCTCAGGAATAGACGATCCATCGTTTCCCGCCCAACCCGCGTCTTGTAGTACTGGGTATAGGCAAAGATAACTACCGGAATCAAAATGATCAGAATCAGAACCCTTGGACTTCGCAAAAACTCACTGATACCTAACATAAACTGAGTGAAAGCAGGTAATTCTGTTCCCAGTTCCTTAAAAATATTGCCAAAGATAGGCAGCAAGAACACCGTCATGGCAATGAAAATCACCGTTGCCAGAAAACCAACCGTTACTGGATAGGCCATCGCTGACTTAATCTGATTCTGTAAGCGCGCAATATCCTCCAGCAGCTTTGCCAGACGATTGAGTACCTCATCCAGCACCCCGCCAACCTCGCCCGCCTGGATCATGCTGGTGTACAAATTATCAAAGCATTGGGGATGCTTACGCATTGCATCAGACAGGTTCATCCCCTGCTGCACATCCGCACTGATCTCCATCAAGGCATTCTTAAGCTTGGGGTTCTGGCACTGCTCCGATAGCACACCTAATCCGCGTACCATTGCCACACCCGCATTCACCAGTGCTGCAAACTGACGCGAAAAGATTGCTTTGTCCTTAACCGAAACAGTTGCCATCGAGGTCTGAAGCTTCTTTATGTCGATATTCATCGACAAGCCTTCATCCTGCTTCAGATCCTGAACAAAGAGTCCTCGCTCACGCAGAACTGTACGGGCATCCGAAATGGTTTCAGCAACAATCTTCTCTCTCCGGGCATTCCCTTTAGCGTCTTGAACGCGAGCAACGAAGGTAGGCATAACAGATACTTGGATGGAACGAAAGTGACCTGGAAACTCTGGAACGGAAGGGGATTGGAAACTATCTCAAGGGCAACCCCCGATGACCAATGCAAGCTTATGACTCTTCTATCATGCCCAGCAATTTCGTGTTCAAGAAAAGTGTAACGACTTGTAACTAATTGGACAGGGGAAGCCAGTCATTGAGGGCAAAACCTGACCCAGATTTTAGGTTCTGAGGGGTTAATAGAAGTGGATGTAAATCTGGGCCATTTCCTTAATGACGGGCAGCCATGCCGGACTGGGCAGCCCCAGCGGGTGAACCTCCAATTAAACGCTGGAGCTCATCTGGCCGAGAGGTCTTAGACATTGCCGATTCAAAAGTAATTAGCCCGGCTTTGTATTGGTCAGCCAGAACCTTCTCCAGGGTCTGCATCCCCAACTTACCTCCCGTTTGGATGGCAGAGTAAATCTGAGCTGTCTTTCCTTCTCGAATCAGATTGGAAATAGCAGGGGTGACAATCATAATCTCCTGGGCCATGACCCGACCATACTCACCGGGTTTTGGATTCTTCTTAGGCACCAGCGTCTGGCTGAAGACCGCCACCAGTGAGTTGGAAAGCTGCACTCTCACCTGGGTTTGCCGTTCAGCCGGAAATACGTCAATCATCCGGTCAACGGTTTGGGCTGCTGAACTAGTGTGCAAGGTTGCAAAGACCAAGTGACCCGTTTCGGCTGCCGAAATTGCCAAGGAAATCGTCTCCAGGTCTCGCATCTCACCGACAAGGATAATATCGGGGTCTTCCCTCAGCGCTGCTCTCAGGGCATTTGCGAAACTCTTGGTATCCTCACCCAGTTGACGCTGGTGAATCAAGCTCTTAATGGGCTCATAGACGAACTCAATAGGGTCTTCAATGGTTAGAATATGCTCGGCCCGGGTTCGATTGATCAGGTCAATCATAGCGGCCAGAGTCGTGGTTTTACCCGATCCGGTGGGTCCAGTTACCAGAATCAATCCTCTCGGTTTCTCTGACATCTCTCGAACCACATCTGGTAGGCCGAGCTTATCGAAGCTGGGAATTTTCGAACTAAGTGCTCTCAAGCAGGCGGCATAGGTACCCCGGTCTTTGTAAACGTTGACCCGGAAACGCGCCAACCCTCGAACACCGTAGGAGCAGTCTAGTTCCCAGTTCTGTTCCAGGTTTTTGCGCTGGGTGTTGTTCAGCATGCTAAAGATCAGCCGCTGACACTCTTCTGCGGTTAGAGCCTGGTCACCGATCGGCTGTAGGTGACCGCTGATCCGGAAGTAGGGGGGAAGACCCGCTGTTAAGTGCAAGTCGGAGCCGCCCATCTCGATCAGTTGCTCCATCAAGTCTTCAATCATTAACTCCATGAGGCTCGCTCCTTTAGTGATTGGATCTTCAGATGCTTTGTTTGCTGCCTACACTTAACAGGCTGGATAGAAGTGTTTGTTTCTGCCTGAGCTTTTCAGGATCTTAGTCTACCCATTCTGGTTTGTGTGCTTTCAGTGAGCGATCGCCACTTCACTTCCTGGCAGTCCTCTAAGCGCTACCTAGTCGTGGAAGCGTGGAGTCATACAGTATGGGCAATCCAGCCATTCCTGCTTAAGTTCAGCACTACAGGTTTTGCAGGTCAGAGAAGTCTTACGTTTCGCTCTCAATTCGGCCTCCAAGCCCGTATCTGTAAAGGTTACCCGCTCCACCTCTTCTAAAGTGGTGTATCCATTGCGAACCAGGTTGAGACTGTATGCCAGCAGAGTTTGCATTCCCTCTTCTACGGCAACTTCTTTAATGCTTTCGGTGGGAGCCCCCTGGTTAATCATGGTTTGGAGGCGTTCTGTAACCCGCATAATTTCGTAGACCCCACAGCGGCCTTTGTAACCAGCCCCATTACATTTGGGGCAGAGCTGTTTTTTGGCCTTAGCTTCGCTAATTTCATTGGGATGCAGAGTATTAGCCCGATAGAGAGTAATTTCATTGTCTCGTGAGGAAGACAGACCAAATCGTGCTAACTCTTCTCTGGAGGGGATGTAAGGAATGCGGCATTCATCGCAGACTCTGCGAACCAGACGCTGAGCGACAACCCCAATCAATGCCCCAGAGACCATAAAGGGTTCAACGCCCATTTCATCCAGACGGGCGATCGCCCCCGCCGCATCGTTCGTATGCAGCGTAGTCAACACCAGGTGTCCAGTCAAGGCCGCTTCAATCGCCGTTTTTGCCGTTTCCCGGTCCCGCGTCTCACCCACCAGAATCACATCCGGGTCCTGCCGCAGAAAGGCTCTCAGGATAGCCGCAAAGTCCATGCCTTTTTCCCGGATAACCTGTACCTGGGTCAAGCCGGGCAAGGTATATTCAATGGGGTCTTCGGCAGTGCTGATGTTGACTCCTGGTTCATTTCTCTCTGCCAGAGCGGAATAGAGTGTCGTGGTCTTACCGGAACCCGTTGGACCTGTAACCAGAATCAAACCAAAAGGACGCCTAACCATCTCCTGAACAATCTGGAGCGATTGGGGATCTGTAATCAGCTTGTCCAGACCAAGTTGGGTGGCAGAGTTATCCAGAATCCGGAGTACCACTTTTTCACCATAGCGGCTGGGAAGCGTACTGACCCGGAAATCGATCTTGCGATTGTCATAAATACGGCGGATGCGGCCATCTTGAGGCATCCTTCGCTCTGCAATATCCAGTTGGGCAATAATTTTGAAACGAGCAGTGACCGCAGGAATGATTTTCTTGGGAAAAGGTTCAGGAAAGGCCTCCCGCAAAACTCCATCCTTCCGAAAACGAACCCTCAAAAACTCTTCTTGGGGTTCAATGTGAATGTCGGATACCCCTTCTTGCAGCGCTTTAATCATGATTTTGTTGACCAAAGCGATAACTGGGGCAGCTTCGGCATCTGTTACATCCAGGTTGGCATCGGTTTCTTCCGGTGCATCCTGCAAATCCAGGTAGCCGAGTTCTTCCAGATCTGCCTGAACATCAACTTTCTTCTGCTCTTCATGGGCCTTTTGGCGCTCAACCTGCTCATCCAGATAGCGGTTAATGAGTCGCTGGTAATCCTCAGCAGTAATCACCAGGCGCTGTAGGGTCAGTCCCTGGGGACGCAGAATTCGGTTCAGGTCATCCTGTGCGCCCAGGTTGTCCGGATCCACCATAGCTACCAGAACAGTGCGAGCCTCTTCATTCCTGGAAAGAGGAACCAACCGATAGCGCCGGCAGAGATCGATAGAGATTAACGAATCAATCAGTTCACCAACCTGATTGGTGGAAATCTGACTAATCTCCGGATCCAGAGACTCGACCCCGTAAAGAATCTTCAGTTCAAAGAGTTGCTGTTTCTTGTACTGGCGAAGCAAATCAGGGGGGAGTTGCTGACCAGTGATAGACTCCAATACGTCTGTTAGCGATCGACCAGTCTTGCGGCTCTCAACAAGAGCTTGCTGCATCTGCTCATTGTTGACATAGCCAGACTGAATCAGCTTGTTTCCAAACGGGGAGAAATTGTTCTGGACAACAAGAGCGCGGCGCGACGATGAGGAGTTAGTCATAGCGGATGGATAGAGAATGCCGTTTTACTACAATATTCCCAAAAATTTCGGAAAGAACGTCTGCCAGAGAAAGCCACTTTCTCTGGCACCAGGCCATTGATCAACTGGTATCAAATGGCATAGGAAAGGCCCAAGCCTGTTTCTGCCCACCAAAAACCGCTTCACTTCAGGCGAGTAGTAGCCACTAGGGATATCTGTGAAGGAGAACCGGGTTAAAATCATGGCTCTGGACGGTAGATGCACGGAAGGAGATCGCGGTATCCAGATCTGAAATTAGATCTTCAAGAGCAGCTCTCATCACTAAACCTGCAATAGGGAACAACAGCAGCAGGCTATGGCTCTCTCGAATGGAGTTTATGATACTAAGCTTCCCCAAGATAATAGCCCGGTATGGGAGAAACGTCAGGTATTTGAGATACAAATTGTTGTCCCTGAACTTTTTGGGGAACCTTAAGGGTCTCCTGACTAACCCTTACAGCGAGTTTCAGATGCATAAATCACTCCTCACTCCCTGGCCTCTGGCTCTCCTGAGAGTTTGGTGATAAGCGTCGCTTATCACCAAAACAAAATCAAGACCGAAACAAAATCAAAATTCCAGGGATTTTGGTTTGGATGAAAGAGTAGCATAAGCTACTTTTTCACCGGCAAGCTGGGAGAACCTGGCTCCTTAAAGAGGGTAGCTAATTCAACTGAAAAACCTTTTAATCAAGGGCAGGGGACTCTTTTTGATTTGAAGCAAATCTGGGGATGCCTGGAGAGTTTGCAAACGAGCGTCCAAAGAGGGCTGGCTGCAATTGCGATCGCTTCATTCTGAGAGCGTATAGGATAGGTTTGGTAGTGCAATAACGCAGTCATAAAGTTTGGGAATAGATCAGGATGATTGACGAAGAGAACCAATTGGAGAACACGCAAAATTCAGCCGTTGAGTCCTCAGAAAATGCTCAAGGGGCAGCCAGCGCTTCTGAAGAGATAGGGATAACTGAAGAGGGACTCTCAGACGCTCAAGCTCCAGTGGTTGAGGAAGAAACTTCAGATGGAGGGGGCACCGAGTTAGGAGCGGCCGAAGTCAGCGAGAGTCCAGCCGATAATTTTGACTACAATGCGGCGATCGCGGAGTTGACGAACGAAATTAAAAACCTGAAGCTTCAGCTGGAAGAGCGGACTAACCAGTGTGTCCGTATCGCGGCAGATTTTGACAATTATCGCAAGCGGACACAACGGGAGCGGGAAGAATTGGAGCAACAAATCAAATGTTCAACTATTAACGAGTTGCTGCCGGTTGTGGATAATTTTGAGCGGGCGCGATCGCAAATTAAACCCCAAACCGAGCAAGAAACCAACATCCACAAGAGTTACCAGAGCGTCTATAAGCAACTGGTTGAATGTCTCAAACGAATTGGGGTAGCTCCGATGCGTTCTGAAGGCAAAGAGTTTGACCCAAACTTGCACGAAGCAGTGATGCGTCAACCCACCACTGAGCATCCAGAGGGTACTGTGCTGGAGGAATTGCAACGTGGTTATATGCTCGGCGATCGCGTTTTGCGGCATGCATTGGTGAAGGTTGCTGCGGCTCCAGAGCCTGGGGTAGACTCAGAAGAAAACAATCAGGGTGGTTCAGAAAGTTAGTGTTTATCTCGGAGAGTTAGTGTTTATTCTCGGTTTTGTTCTCAAAATCTTGCCAGTTTCTACGTCTAATTTTTTTTCCGAATGCGTAAGATTCACGCTTAAGTTTGGGAACATTGGGAGTTAGGTTGTCTGATTGGTTGGACAATCGTGAACCAGTTTCCATCAGGTTACTGCACAACTTAACTCCCCCATCTATCAATATCAATACACTCACCGCCACTAGCTATGGGAAAAGTCATCGGTATCGACTTAGGTACGACAAATAGCTGTGTTGCTGTCTTAGAAGGCGGTCAACCGATTGTAATCTCCAGTTCGGAGGGTGGGCGAACCACACCAAGTATGGTTGGCTTCGGCAAAGCAGGTGATCGCCTTGTGGGGCAGCTCGCCAAGCGGCAAGCAGTAACAAATGCCGAAAACACTGTCTTCAGCATCAAGCGGTTTATTGGTCGTCGCTGGGACGATACCGAGACAGAGCGTTCTCGAGTTCCTTACAACTGTGTCAAAGGGAAGGATGATACGGTGAACGTGCAAATTCGCGGTAACACCTTCACTCCTCAGGAAATCTCCGCCATGATCCTGCAAAAACTCAAGCAGGATGCTGAGAATTACCTGGGTGAACCTGTGCAGCAGGCAGTTATCACCGTCCCCGCTTACTTCAGTGATGCCCAACGACAAGCGACCAAGGACGCAGGCACCATCGCTGGCCTGGAAGTGATGCGAATCATCAATGAGCCAACCGCTGCAGCACTGGCCTACGGCATGGATAAGCAAGACCAGGACCAGTGCATTCTGGTCTTCGACCTGGGTGGCGGCACCTTTGATGTTTCCATTCTGCAAATGGGGGATGGCGTCTTTGAAGTAAAGGCGACCTCTGGCAATAACCACCTGGGTGGAGACGACTTTGATGCCCGCATTGTGGAATGGATGATTGCCAGCTTCAAACAGCAGGAAGGCATCGATCTGTCAGTTGATAAAATGGCCCTCCAGCGGTTGCGAGAAGCGGCTGAGAAGGCCAAGATCGAGTTATCTGGCACACTTTCCACCTCCATCAACCTGCCCTTTATTACAGCAGATGAAACTGGCCCCAAGCACCTGGAGATGGAGTTGACCCGTGCCAGATTTGAAGAATTGGTCAAGCAATTGGTTGAAAGCACAATTGAACCCACCGAACAGGCGCTGAAGGATGCGGGTCTGGGTGTTGATGACATTGATCGCATTCTGCTGGTTGGCGGTTCAACCCGGATTCCAGCTGTTCAGAAGGCAATCACTGACTACTTCAAAGGAAAGACCCCCGATCGCTCTATCAACCCTGATGAAGCCGTTGCTTTGGGAGCAGCAATTCAGGGTGGTGTACTCGGTGGTGAAGTCAAGGATCTCCTGCTGCTAGACGTGACACCCCTTTCGTTGGGAATTGAAACCCTGGGTGAGGTATTCACCAAGATTATTGAACGTAATACCACCATTCCTACCAGCAAAACTCAGGTTTTCTCCACTGCCACCGATGGCCAGACCTCTGTTGAAATTCACGTCCTCCAGGGCGAACGGGCAATGGCAAAGGACAACAAGAGCCTGGGTAAGTTTCAGTTGAACGGAATTCCCCCTGCCCCTCGCGGAGTTCCTCAAATTGAGGTGTCCTTCGACATCGATGCTAACGGTATTTTGAAGGTTTCCGCTCGTGACAAAGGCACAGGACGAGAGCAAAGTGTCTCTATCACCAATACGGGCGGATTGAGCTCCGTGGAAATCGACCGGATGCGTCAGGAAGCTGAAGTCTACGCCGAAGATGATGCTCGACGCAAGAAACTGGTTGAGCTTAAGAACCAGGCAGACAGCCTGTTCTACAGCTATGAAACAACTTTGAGAGATAACAGTGAGTTTATTCCCGATAACCTGAAGGTTCAGGCTACAGAAAAAGTCGCCGAGTTAAAAGCGGCGATCGCCAATCCCAGTGTTTCCGTCGAAGAAATGCGAGCCTGTCTTGATGCGTTGCAGCAGACTCTGCTTGACATTGGTAGGGCCATATACCAGCGAGCCAGCCAAAACCCGGATGCTGAAGACCTGGACAATGAAAACCTGGATGATAACGTAACAGTGCGGTTTGATAGACCTCCCAGCCCCTCTGACTTAGATGAAGATGACAACTTTGAGAATGATGCGACGGTCACAGCGGATTATGAGGCTGTAGATTAGTTAAGGTATAGAGTGGTAGATAGTGGGTGAGGTGAGAGTTCATTATCCCAGCCCAGGCCCCAAGGTTTAGAATGACCCTAGTGCTTAAGAATCCCTTTACCCTCTGAACCAGCAGTCTATGGCTCGTGATTACTATGACATCCTTGGCGTTTCCCGTGATGCAGACAAAGAGGAAATTAAGCGTGCGTATCGGCGTCTAGCCCGCAAATATCACCCGGACGTCAATAAGGAAGACGGGGCTGAAGAGCGCTTTAAAGAAATTAACCGCGCCTATGAGATTCTCTCAGAGCCGGAATCTCGCGCCCGTTATGATCGGTTCGGGGAAGCTGGCGTCAGCTCTGGCGTTGGGGCAGGCGGGTTTCAAGATTTCGGTGACATGGGCGGTTTTGCCGATATCTTTGAGAGCTTTTTCAGCGGATTTGGTGGGGTCTCTGGTCAAACTGCCCGCAGGCGCAGTGGTCCGGTGCGAGGCGATGACCTGCGCCTGGATTTGAAGCTGGAATTCCGGGAAGCCGTATTTGGTGGTGAGCGGGAAATCCGGATCAACCATTTAGAAACCTGTGCCACCTGTGGTGGGTCGGGAGCAAAGCCAGGAACCCGTCCTCGTACCTGTTCAACCTGCAGCGGATCGGGGCAGGTTCGCCGTGCTACCCGCACCCCCTTTGGCAGTTTTACTCAGGTTTCGGTGTGCCCAACCTGTAGTGGCAGTGGGCAGGTGATTGAGGAGAAGTGTGAGTCCTGCGGGGGCAATGGCCAACGACAGGAAACGAAGAAGCTGAAGATCAATATTCCGGCAGGGGTAGACAATGGCACTCGCCTGCGGGTATCGGGCGAAGGAGATGCCGGGCAACGGGGCGGCCCAGCAGGTGACCTTTACGTGTACTTGTTTGTGAATGAGGATGCCGAGTTTCAGCGGGAAGGAATTAATATCCTCTCGGAACTCAAGATCAGCTATTTGCAGGCAATTTTGGGAAGCCGGGTTGATGTTAATACCGTCGATGGACCGCAGGAGCTAACGATTCCGCCTGGAACCCAGCCTGGCACAGTGTTGACCCTGGAAGGGAAGGGGGTACCCCGGTTGGGCAACCCGGTGAGCCGGGGCGACCATTTAATTACCGTTCAAGTTGAAATTCCGACGCGGGTTTCGGCTGAGGAACGAGAACTGCTGGAAAAACTGGCAAAGCTGAGGGGCGATCGCGTCGGTAAAAGTGGCGAAGGTATCTTTGGTAAGATTTTTGGCGGATGAGTCATTCTGATATTTCTACTACCCCCGATGCCCAGCTTGATTTGCGGGGAACTCCCTGCCCGATCAATTTTGTGCGGACGAAACTCCGCCTGGAGCAAATGCCCCCTGGGTCTCTCCTGGAAGTTTGGCTTGATCCAGGGGAACCGATTGAGCAGGTGCCTGATAGCCTGACAATGGAAGGCTACGGCATCGAGCAAATTGAAGACCGCTTCAGTTTTTTTGCGGTCAGAGTGCGGCGACCTGAGCTGAATCAGGCTGAGTGTTGAGTTATGAGCTCTGAGTTGCCAGAACCGCCAAAAGACTCAGACACAAATCTATTGGTTGGAACTGTGCTGGCAATTCAGGCCAATTACTATCGGGTTCAGCTTGATTCAGTACGGGAGCCAGAAGCAAGAGTAGACAAACAAACCCAGGGATGGAGTGGGGCAAAGAGTTCCCATCCTGAGATTCCTTCTGCTCCCCTTTCTGCTTCTTCACCCCCTATCCTCCTTTGCACCCGTCGATCGCGCCTTAAAAAAATTGGACAGCAAGTGATGGTGGGCGATCGTGTTGTGATCGAAGAACCTGATTGGGCAGGCGGACGAGGAGCCATTGCCCAGGTGTTTCCCCGCCAGTCGGAACTGGATCGTCCACCTGTCGCCAATGCTAATCAGATTCTGCTGGTGTTCGCCCTCAAGGAGCCGGATCTTGACCCTTACCAGCTCAGCCGCTTTCTGATCAAAGCCGAGTCTACGGAATTGCAGGTTTGCCTGTGCCTGAATAAGAGTGACCTGACGCCTCAAGAGGAGCAGGAACAATGGCAAAAGCGCTTGCAGCAATGGGGCTATGTTCCCGTGCTGATTAGCGTTCGAGCGATGTTGGGGCTAAATGAGCTGAAAATCCGGCTTCGCGATCGCAGAACGATTGTTTCTGGACCCTCTGGGGTGGGCAAGTCGAGTTTAATTAACTGGTTGATTCCCCAGACAAATTTACGGGTTGGGGCCGTTTCAGGGAAGCTTGCCAGAGGTCGTCATACTACCCGGCATGTGGAACTGTTTGAGTTGCCGTTTGGCGGGCTTCTGGCCGATACGCCAGGATTTAACCAACCAGAACTTGATTGTGCACCAGAAGCATTGGCGTCTTACTTTCCTGAAGCCCGTCAACGTCTTGCCGTCGCTAATTGCCATTTCAGCAACTGCCTGCATCGGGAGGAGCCGAATTGCGTCGTGCGGGGGGACTGGGAGCGTTATGACCACTATCTAGTTTTTTTGGAAGAGGCGATCGCCCGCAGGGAACGACTCAACCAGAGGGGAGAGGAAGAGTCGAGCCTGAAGTTGAAAACCAGACGTCACGGTCAGCAGTTTTATGAACCGAAACTGGAGGCCAAGAAGTACCGTCGTACCTCTCGTCGCACCCAGCAGCAGGAACTCAAGGAATTCAACACGGAGCTTGAGGAGGCACCACTGGATGACGATTAAGTAATATAAGTAATACAGCGGTAGTCATCGTAGTTAGGACGGGGTGCAGGGGTGAAACCCCTAACTGTGGGCGAAGCCCCCACTCCCTCTCTAAATTCCAATGTCCTAACGCACCTGCGTAGAGCTATAGCTGGACGAGGCGGATAAGGGTAACTGGTTTCTCGGTCTGGATGGGGCGGGTAACAGATGGGCTGAGGAGCACTGCAAGCAGAGACAAAATTAAGAGGCCATGTACAGAATTTCTTCTGAATCGGTCGAAACGGTCTACACTCATGATATCTACTACACTCATGATGTCTATCTCTTAGCAAACTCTTAGCAAAATCTCGCTGGATCTTCTGGGAGTTTGATGATAAGCGTCGCTTATAACCGAAACAAAATCAATATTCCAGGGATTTTATTTTAGATGAAAGAGTAGCTTAAGCTACTCTTTCACCGGCAAGCCGGAAGAACCATCTCGCTGGATTTTTAGAGAGTAGCAAAGCCATCCTGGCGATTTCATCCCCCGACGGTTTGTGGTAGTTGACTGGATGAGTAATCCCTTGCGTCCTTTAAAGTTTCTGCCGTGGCGATCGCTGTTTCAAGCAGCGCTCCTGACAGCAGTGATTGTCATTTTTCTGGAATTTATCCTTTTTGTGGCAACTCAGCAGTTTCCTGACCTGAAAGCCTTCATAGAGAAAGCACTTGTGCCTACCCTGGGCATAATACTAAGCGTCGCCACAGGCGTTGGAGTTGGGGCACTCGCTGTGGTTATTTTGGAACGATCAGGCTGTCCAGCGATGAATACCAATAGCCTGTGGGGTCTGGTTGCATGCATCTTCTTGATTTTTCTGGTCAGACGCTTTTTCCCCCTGCCCACGCTACTCTTTGACGTTGACCCGGCCCACATTGTAAGTATGATTGTTGGCGTATTTTGGAAAGGGCGCTCTTACTGGCGCTGGTAAGCAGATATTTATTGGTAAGCAGATATTAAGGTGGGGGGTCCGGTTGTTCAATGGCCCGCACCAGACGCTCTAAAGCATCAGTTACTTTGTCGAGTCGTTTGAGGGACTCCTGCTGAACTTCAGTAATTGTTTGAACCGCATCACTGAGGGCAAAGTTTTGATAGCCCTGCTGTTGCACCTGGTTGACCAGTGCATCGATGCGATCAGAAAGGCGCTCGATCGTTTCAGTGGTTGCCAGGACAGCTTCTCCAATTTGCTGAACAATCGACTCTAAAGATTCCAGACGACTTTGAACGTCCACTCTCGAAGACCTTATGACTTAAACTATGAGTGAACAGTCCTCTTAGACAGATGGACAGATGGCACTGCTCACTTGACCTGAATTTTAGCGAGGGTTGTGCCCCGGTAGTAATGCCCCAAAATTTGCTGATAAGTGGCACCTCGTGTAGCCAACCCATGGGCACCCCATTGGCTCATACCCAAACCATGCCCAAAACCACGACCATTAATATGAAATGCGGTTGGAAGTTGGGATTTTCCTTTAGTAGAGGCTGGCCCCGTTTGAGGAATCACCTCAAACAAAGTACTTCTTAAGCCTAAAGCAGTCCGCAAGCTTTCACCGTTCATCCTTCGCCTGCCCGCATCTCCAATCACCTGCGCAGAAACAATCCGACCACATTTAGTTGTTTTTTCGGGCTGAAGGGCTAGAATGTTTCCAACCCCAGGGATGAGCTTACTCAGCTCGCTGCGGGAAAAGGTTTTTGTCCACTGAAACACAGGCGACCCCTGATCATAATCCTGCACTGAGCGGAGATAGGGAAGAGGTTGAACCCATACCTCTTCTACATTATCGGTGCAGCCTCCTGCTGAAGAGTGAAAAACAGCTTCAATAATTTGACCATTAAAGGTCAATACCTGCCCTGCGGTTGCATTAACAGCAGCTTGCGTTCCGGCAGACTCGTCTACAATGCCGCCGTAAACCTGCCAGGCTGGGGTATCACCCAGATCAAATGCCCGGTTTCCTGCCCGTTCCCGCTGATAGAGGGCATAGGAGCGAGCGGCTACGGCTTGGGCTTTGAGGGCTTCCTGGGGCCAGTTACCGTTCATTTCTCCCCCTAAAACACTGTAGAGGTAGTGTTCTAGATTGACATGGTTTATCGCTGTGATTCCTTTTCCGTTGGGAACTAATTGGGTTCGTCCCCGGTACCAGCGATCGCCAATAAACACATAACCTCCACCCGTGGGTTCAATCCAAAACTGCCCCGCCTGCCAACGATCCATGGCGATCATGCTCTTCTTGGACTGAGCGACGAAAGCATTCATGGCTCCAATTTCGCCCACCGGACGTCCTGCTCCATCCTTGACAACGGCCTGGGTCGAGCTACCCACTGTTACCTGATTAACACCATCCTCAATTGCAACACGCAAGTCCACTGAAGCGGCTCTGGCCGGAGCAATCCCTATCAAAAACTCAGCAGCCACTGCCAGCCAAATCAGGACACAAAACAAACCCCGCCCTTCCAACCGTGTGACCGATTTAAGCCGAGACAGGAGAAAAAGGGAGAAGTATTCCAATCGCATCTCTGAAGACCCCTCACAGGTTCCAGCACTTAACAAAAAAGACGCCTCGCAGCGCTTAAATCGAGAAGGTTCAGCCTAACTCGTATTGTCACCGACGCTTAATATAAGTCAAATTTCCCAAACTGAAACCAGACATTGGGCAAATTCGCCCTTCAGCACTCTAGATGCAGTCTTAAAATTCCACAGAAATTGAACTCAAACCACACATGTAGTGCAACAATGATTTTATTAAGTTTCTTAAAGATGACGAAATTCCTTAAATTTATAGCAGGCACCAGGCTCCAAATGATAAGTAGCTGGGTGCATTTAAATTTAAAGATGGTTTTTTGGAGGGGGTGAAACCCCCTGCCTGGGGGCAACGCCCCCACTCCCCTTTCTTCCAATGAATTATGTCTACTGAATTATGTCTACCTACTTAGAAGCTATTAGTTATCAGTGAGGGTTGAGGAGTAAGGGAGATAAATGAGTAAATGGTTTGGTGGGGAAGGCAGAACGATGGTTCTCAACTTCGACAAGGGTTTATTTCCTGGTTTCGGTTTCCCTGTGCCAGTATAGTTTCAGAAGAACGACTAGCTTGGGTTGCTGAGTTTTGCAGATCACATTTTTAGGAACCAGCTCTGGTGTACCAACCCGGATGCGGAATGTTTCAGGTGTTGCCCTGCGCTTACCGCAAAGAGCCGAATTTTGGCTATTTGACTGTGGAGAAGGAACCCAACACCAAATCCTCCGCAGCGACCTTAAGATCAGCCAGCTAACCCGGATTTTCATTACTCACATGCACGGAGACCATATTTTTGGTCTGATGGGTTTGCTTGCGAGTTGTGGGCTGGCGGGCAATGCTCAACGGATTGATATCTATGGTCCTCCTGATTTAGAAGATTACCTCAAGGCTTGCCGCCGCTACTCCCAAACCCATTTCTCCTACCCTGTGAAAGTTCACACCGTTCGTCCTGGTGTTATTTTTGAGGATGAAGAATTTACAGTCAGTTGCGCTTTGTTGAAGCACCGGGTGCCTGCTTTTGGTTATCGGGTCGCTGAGAAAGATCGTCCTGGCCACTTCGACGCGGAACGGGCAGCCGAAATTGGCATTCCACCCGGCCCCATTTATGGTCGATTAAAGCGGGGTGAAGTGATTGTGCTGCCGGATGGACGGCAGATTCATGGGGCAGAATTGTGCGGTCCTACACAGGTTGGGCGCAAGTTTACTTACTGTACAGATACCATCTATTGCGATGCTGCCGTAGAACTTGCACAGGATGCTGATGTGCTGATTCATGAAGCAACCTTTGCACATCGGGATGCGGAACTTGCTTACCAGCGACTGCATTCAACTTCGACAATGGCGGCTCAGGTAGCACTGGCGGCCCAGGTACGGCAATTAATCATGACACATTTCAGCCCTCGCTATGCACCCGGCAATGAACTGCAAGTGAATGACCTGTTAGCAGAGGCTCGCTCCATTTTTCCCAACACAGAGCTGGCATCTGATTTCTGGACTTACGAAATTCCACGTCGGGAGCCGGCAGAACTGGTCAACGTTTAAGGGTGACTGAAGCAGTTTACTGTCTGCTTGCCTGACGCAGGCGATCGCGAATATGAAGCAACAATGCCTGACTATCGACAGGAGCGTGAGGTTGAGGAATTTCACTGTTGGGCCAATCGGGTAGATCAAAACAAGGACATTCAGGGGAAACAGATAAACCAACGGAGCGAATAGGAACCGGCATGGAGCAGCGGCTACATGGATTAATTTCCCAAACAGGTGATAGCAATTCAGCGACGGTTTGATTCGTTCCTTCCAGGTAAGCGGCCCTTGCATTGGCAGGGTATATTTTCTGCCAACAAGCTTCAAATTCCTGGCTGTAGCGGTTGCCCTGAATCACAGGGCGAGGTAACAGAGCTTCTTCACCGCCCTGGATCAGAACCCGTTTGCCAAGTTGAAACCAATAAGCGAGGTACTGTCTAACCTGTTGTTCAGATGCCATAGGTCTATAGGGATTCCAAAATGCGATCGCCGCCTCTTCATCTGAATTAAAGGCCGTCGTTGCCTCTTCCAATAGTTCTATACTACTGTGCGCAACCCCTGCACTAATGAGTCGAAATCTGTAACTAAAATTAAGTTCCAGCGGATCGAAGACTCCAAAGCGAAAAGCCAAACCTTCATGAATTTCTGCTCGATCTCCGAACTCTTTAAAGAAATTCGGGATGGGATTATCTTTAAGCTCCAAAGCTGGTGATAAAAAAGCGCCCCCTGATGGAGGCGCCCGAATTACCAAATCAGAACAAGATTAACCATTGATGGCAGGAGCCGAAAGTGCAACCGGAGTTGCTTCACCTGCTGCCAAGTCCAGCGGGAAATTGTGCGCATTGCG
>JAIMBL010000159.1 GCA_023511615.1 Leptolyngbyaceae cyanobacterium HOT.MB2.61 | reverse complement strand
AAAAAGAAAATCGTGGTACAAAGGAAGAACTTCCTTAAATTCTTTCATTTACTGTCCGAATCGGGGGGTTAACTTCATTGCGTACTCTTTCATCTCAAACAAAATCCCTGGAATATTGGTTTTGCTTTGGTGATAAACGTCGCCTATCACCAAACTCTCAGGAGAACCACCAGACAGGTTGGTAAAGCAAGTAGTGTTAGGGAAAGTTGTTAGTTGTTGGGGTAAACCTAACAAGGTAATGATGAGCAGCACTAGCCGCCATCAATTAACGACTCAAAAATCATGACGATTTGGGCACTACCGTTGTTGGTTGTTAGTCGTTGGTTGTTAGTTGTTAGAGAGGGGCGAGGAGTTCTGAGTTCTAAATTCTGAGTTCCAATCCCTCGCCCCCAGCGCCTATTCCCCGCCTCCTGCCTTCCCACCTTGCCCTACACGAGAAGTTCCTAAGCATTGGCTCCTCCTCTTGCCAGGAACCATCCCGCAGAGAAAGCAATACTGGCCAGCAAACTGAGGATTGCCATCAGGCCTGCAGGCATGAATTTACCTGTTTTCCGAAACCGGACGATAAAGGTAATGAGCAGTGCCAGTGCAATCAGAGCCGCCAGGAAAAGTCCGAACGTCAGGTTTTGCAGGGCAATGTACCAGGCGATCGCCAGGGCCACTCCGCTCCCCACTCCGGAGATCAGCGATGCTTTGCTCTGAGCTTTGATGTAACCCATAAAGCCACCAGCCAGAACCAGCACAGCATAGAGCAGAATTAACCAAATCAGGGATGTCAATGTTCACTCCTAGTCATCGTCGTCTTTATCTTCTTTCCCGTCGTCTGCCTTAGAATCCTTACCTCTGGATTCCTTCTCTTCGTCGTCTTCCTTGTCTTCCCTATCCTTTTTTTCCTGCCTATACTCAGTCTCGCGGTTTTCTGACTGGTCTTCCATGTCACCCTGTTCTCTCAGACCGCCAATCAAACCACAACCCGTGATTGCAGTGGTTAAGCCCGCTATCAATAACCATCCAGCAAAAGTTCTCTTCATGCAGTTCACTAAAAGAATCTTAAAGTTCTAAAGATGTATGGCAGTCCTGAACCTTTTGTGAAAAAGAGAGTGTGCAAGATTTTCCTCAGTGGAAAAACCCTTTCACAATCTACATAGGCTTGTTATAGCATCATTATCCAGAGCAAAACTGGCACTCACAGACTCCAATGATAGAAGTTGTAAGCGGGTTCGTATCGATAAATTGCAATCCTCAACTAAGGGAAAATGGGTAATTACATGATTTCTCTCTGACATTGTGGAGAGAAATCAAAGCGGTAACCTTTTCCTGTAAAGCAATGATAATTGGACAAACCATTCCTGTAATAGATTTGCAAGATTTTTGTGGGGGCGATCGCACAAACCGCCAGAGCTTTGTCGATCAACTGGGAAAAGCTCTGGCGGAGATTGGATTCTTTGCCCTGGTGAATCATGGTATTGACCCTGGCCTGGTTCAAACGGCATATCAAGTCGCGCAGAAGTTTCCCAGCATTACGGTGGATGCCTACCTCCAGCAACGTTTGCGAGAGATTGGGCTAGCAGTTTAGGTACATAGTTTCCCAGTTTTCAGAGTTACTATTAAGGAAATAAATTAAGGAAATCAATAGTCGCAGCAGGGGTCAATGGCGTGAACAAACAGAAAAGACCAGAACTGGTTGCACCCAGAAGGAAATCGACAGGGCGTTCCATTCAGCGGATGCACGCCTTTTCTGCGTTCGACGAATTGGGGCGGAAAGATTTTTTAACTGGATTGATTCTGTGGGTTGTGCTGATGGTGGTTAGTTTCGTTTTGCTACCCGGCATTGGAGCCATTCAACCGGGGGAGCGAATGGGAACCTGGTTTTCTCTCAGCCTTTTATTTGGCATTGGAGGCTCTTTCTTATTGGGAGCAAGTTCCCGCTTCATGGCTATCACCAACGAACGCGCCTCCAGTGCCAGCAAATCCCTCTTGTCCATCTTTGGTCAGTTTGCCGGGTGGATCGGGTTAGCGGGGGTTCTGTTCCCCTTTATCATGGCAACTGGGGAGTTCTTCGCCAAGCTTTCGACAAATTAGGTGATTTCTGAGAAATTAGGCAATTTCTGAGGGGGAAGGTAACTCTGCAAACCACTCATGCATTGAAGGAATGGCAGGTTGCAGTTGATGCCCTGGAAAAGGGAGAAACTGTGATGCTCCTACGCAAGGGGGGAATCCGCGAAGCGGGAGGGCGGTTTTCGGTGGTTCACGATCGCGTGTTGCTTTACCCCACGTATGAACATCAACAGCCCCATCTCTTAAAGGCGAACTATGCAAGCCAGGTGAAACCTGTAGACTCTGGCTGGCATCCGGACTTAATTCGGATTGGGTCATGGGCAGATGTGACGGATACGATTCAGGTCAGTGCTGGCGATCGCGTTGCGGCTCTGATGCCATTCCACATCTGGAATGAGACGTTTATTCAAGAGCGCCTGAAATGGAAACCCCACCAGCCCCTCTACATCCTGCTACTGAGGATTTACAAACTTAACTCACCCCAATGGATTCCCTACAACTCCGCCTATGGTGGTTGCAAATCCTGGATTGATTTGACGGATGCGATCGCCCTGGAGGGTACTCCTGTGTTGAGTGATTCGGACTATCATCAAATGACAGCCGCAATCCACACCATCGGAACGGAGTGTTGACCTAACCACTAGGCCCAGGGCGGGGTGTAGAGGTTCCGCCTCTGAGAAATCAAGGGTTTGGGCATTATCAACTGTTGGTAATATACCGTTTCACCATCTGGCTTAACACATCCAAGTCAATGGGTTTGGAGATGTAATCAACGGCTCCAGCTTCCAGGCAAAGGTCGCGATCGCCCTTCATCGCCATTGCAGTCTGGGCAATAACAGGAATGGACTGGTAGCGAGCGTCCCGCTTTAATTGACGTGTCAGAGACAACCCATCCACTTCGGGCAGATGGATGTCCATCAGAATCAGCGCTGGCAAGGAGCGTTCTAGCGCCTGCCACATTTCCCGTCCATCCTGTACCCAGGTCACCTCATAACCGGACTTACTCAAAAATGTGAGCATCAACTTGGCATTGTGGACATTATCTTCTACCAGCATCAGGTGGTTCGGACGAGGGATTAAGACAACTGGCGGTTCAGCTTCATCTGATGAATTTGCCCGAATAGCCGTGGCCAAGGGTTGGTAGGGCTTTTTCCTGGAGCGGTTGGTTGGGCGCAAATCGTCTGGGGAACTATCCTGGTTGGCCAATTGGGTTCGCGATCGCGCTGCCACTGGAGCCCAACTGATAAATCGGGGTTGGGGGGAAGGAACTTCTTCCACTGAGGACGTCAGAACGTCAGACAGGTCTGGAGGTTTTCGGGGAGGAGAAGGGGGAGTGAAAGGGAGAACAATTGTGAAGCGCGAGCCTTGATCAATCTCAGACCAAACCTCAACCCAACCTCCATGAAGCTCAGCCAGTTTTTGGGTGAGAGCCAATCCCAATCCTGTTCCTTCTCCACGTCCAGTTGCTGCATTGGCAACCTGGGAGTAAGGGCGAAACAAAAGGTGTTGTCGTTCCTGAGAAATTCCTGTGCCAGTATCCCAAACGGTGAAATATACAAAACCATCGGCTAAGCGAACCTCAATCCCAATGCTGCCCCGCAGCGTAAACTTAATAGCATTTGACAGCAGATTAAACAGCATTTGCTTTAGCCGCAGCCCATCAGCGGTGAGGCTGGTTACCTCAGGCGTAATCTTCAAATGCATTTCCAATCCTTTGTCAGCAGCCTTCTCCTTCACTAACGTCATTGCCATCTGGCAAAGGCTGCGCACCTCGACCGTTTCCCACTGGAGGTCAAGCTGGTTTGCTTCAATTTTGGAGAGATCCAGAATGTCGTTGAGCAGTGCGAGCAGATGCTGCCCACTGGTAAGAATGATGTTGAGATACTCCTGATGCCGCAAATTCATTGGGTTGAAACCCTGCGCCTGGAGGAGATGGGTAAAACCCAAAATCGAACTAAGGGGAGTCCGAATTTCGTGGCTGGTGTTTGCCAGAAATTCGCTCTTGAGCCGATTCGTCTGCACCAATTCCTGATTACGGATAAGCAATTTCTGGCGCTGTTGATAATGCACCTGAATCAAGTTCGCCTGCTGCAAAGCCATCACACATTGACGGATACTTCGCTCAATCAGGGCGGTTTTGAGGGAATGATCCAGACTTTCAGCATCTTCTGACGGTCGCCCATCGCCAGCGTAAATCAACAGCCAACCCCAAACGTCTGGAGTATCCCCAATCTGCCAGATGCTCACGGGTGCTTTCATTTTTAAGTCTTGCAGATCATTCCAGTTCAACGTTTCTCCCAAAACAATCCGTAGAGATTTGCCGGAAGCAAGGACCCAGGAGCATTTTCGTTTGCTTTTAGATGAGGTTCTGAGGGCAAGATGCCGGATGGTCCATATCTCCTCCCAGGAAGGGTTTTGAGGAGATTCGTGGCAATCTGATGCATCTGTTTGGGTCGAGTGGGTGAGCCTTTTTGCAGATGAACTGGCTTCCTCTGGCTTGCGATCGCCCTCTACCCTTTGAAGAACAGCAATGGCTTCGGCAGAGAGAACCTGGCTCAGTTCCTGAGTCAAGGCCTGGAGAATTTCAGAATCAACCGCTGATACCCCCTCATCTTGAAGGGTTGCCGTTTCTTTCAAATATGCAGTCACCAGTTCACCCAACCGCTGCCCCAAACGGTTGATAAACTGTTCATACTCCAGTTGGGTCTTCAGCAGGAGGCTATTGGTTACTTCTGTTTCAGGGGTGATTGCACAGGCCATTCCATCAGCAGAAGCAGTCTCCAGGTACTTTCGTTCAGACAAATGGGAATGCTGCATATTAAAACAGAGAAGCATCCGCTGTACAAAACGGATGAAGAAACGATTACCACTTTAATCTAACGACCACAGACATCGGCTGCTCTTTAAACCTCTGCGCTTAGCCCCAATACTCAGATGGGGCGATCAGCAGGAGGGCAAGTAAGCGTTGGGAACCCACGACCAAAGCTAAAACCTGGATTTAATACCCAGATCTTTCCAGATCTTTAAAGAGCTTGTTTATCTAGTAAGTAGACACAATTAATCGGGAGAAATGGGAGTGGGAGCGCTGCCCCCAGGCAGGGGGTTTCACCCCCTCCACCCCTAAAACCATCTTTAATTTAATTGCACCCAGCTACTTACATTCTGACTGAATACTAACAATTTTCGCGTGAAGAACAATTCATTGTGTAGGTGAAATTACTATGTAGATTCCGCCGAATAGCTGACTCAGACAGAATATTAGCGAAGATTGTGGACCGGAAAGTTTACTGACATTTTCACTCCCCTACTGTACGCAGTTGATACGACTCCTTAATATGGAATAGACAATTGCCCTGGTACAAATGACCCAGATGGCCCGGCAAGAATGGGGTTGGAGTTGAGGAGCTTATCCAGTTCGCTTCAAACTCACTCCTTATCGATGGCTACCTGGGCACAACCATTAGAACTAAGTAACCACAATGGCAACCTCCTCCAAACTTCCAAAGCGAGTTTCGACAGCTCTCATCAATGCCCTCAGTGCTGGAGTTGTGCCCAGGGTAGGATTGGAGCATATCGCGGTTGGGCGAGAGCAGGAAATTCGGACTCTTTTGCAAGACCTGGACAACATTGCGGGGGGTGGGGCCGCCTTTCGATTTGTGATTGGCCGTTACGGAGCAGGTAAGAGCTTTACCCTGCAATTGATTCGCAACCATGCCATGGAAAAAGGGTTTGTGGTTGCCGATGCGGATATTACTCCAGAGCGGCGGCTGGCCGGTGGAGGAGGAGCCAGCGTTGCCACCTACCGCGAACTGATGAAGAACCTTTCCACGAAAGCCCGTCCCGATGGGGGTGCGTTGGCAACTATTCTGGAACGTTGGATTGCCGGAATTCAGACCCAGGTCGCCCAGGAGTCAGGGAAAAAACCTTCTGATGAGGGCTTTGACGACCTGGTGGAAGACAAAATTCGCGAAGTGACAAAGGATGTCGCCGACTTGGTGAATGGGTTTGAGTTCGCCAATGTCATCATTGCCTATTGGAACGGCTACCGGGCCGATGATGATACCAGGAAAGAAGCCGCTCTTCGCTGGCTGAGGGGTGAATTTGCGACGAAAACAGAAGCAAAAGCCGCTCTGGGTGTGCGGGTGATCATTGACGACGAAAACTGGTACGACTACATCAAGCTGTTTGCCCGATTTGTCTGGGACATTGGCTATAAGGGGCTGCTGGTCATGCTGGATGAGGTGATTCATCTTTACAAGATCAGCACTTCTGTTTCGCGCCAGAACAACTACGACAAGCTGCTGGCGATGTTCAATGATGCGATGCAGGGCAGGGTTACTTACCTGGGCATTTTGATTGGGGGAACTCCTCAGTTCTTAGAAGACCCACGGCGGGGGCTCTATAGCGACCCTGCCTGGCAACGCCGCACCTCCCAAAGTCGGTTTGCCAGCCAGGCGGGAATTCAGGACACAGTTGGTCCAGTGATTCGCCTGGAACCTCTGACCCGTGAGGAAATTTTGACGCTGCTGGAGCGGTTGGTGGAAGTGCATACCACCCACTACAATCTCAAGAAATCTCTGGCGAAAGAAGAATTGCAGGAATTTCTGCAGGCCATCGCCAGCCGTCTGGGAGCAGAAGCCTTACTCACTCCTGGCGAAATTGTACGCGACTTTATGAGCGTGCTGAGTATCTTGCAGCAAAACCCCAAGATGACTCTGAGCCAGCTTATGCAAGGCACCCATTTCCAACCGACCAGGCTGCCGGATACTCAGGTGGATGAAGATAGCGAGTATGCTGAGTTTACGGTGTAAGAGAAGGGGCAGGCCGATGGCAGTGGAACGATGGACCGACGAAATGCTGGATCAGTTGGCAGCAACAGTCAGAGAAACAACTGTGCTGGCAAGAACAAGTGCAGAGGCGATCGCGGCCAACAGTCAGGCGATCGCGGCCAACAGTCAGGCGATCGCCGACTTACGGGTATTGGTTTCTGATCTGCGAGAAGGACAGGCCATTTTGACCCAAATTCTGGTTGAAGAGCGAGAAGCCAGACAGGAGTTCCGGCGCGCAACAAACGCCGCCCTGGATCGAATTGATCGAGCATTGGAAGAATTGCGCAGAGATCGGGAAAATGGCAATTAGTCCACCCCGCTCTCCCATGCCCTCTCCCTACAATCGCCTGGCTCCCTTCATCAAAGAGTATATTTATGCTCAGGGATGGACGGAACTGCGACCGATTCAGATAGAAGCCTGTCGAGCAATATTTGACAGCGATGCCCATCTGTTGATTGCCGCGGGAACGGCATCGGGAAAGACAGAAGCCGCCTTTCTCCCCGTCCTGACACGGCTTCACGAAGATCCGCCCAAAACAGTAGGCGTGATGTATATCGGACCGATCAAAGCGCTGATTAATGATCAGTTTGATCGCCTCACCGATCTGCTCAAATATGCCGATATTCCTGTCTGGGCGTGGCACGGGGATGTGGTGCAAAGCCGTAAGAAGAATTTACTCAAAGACCCCAGAGGCATTTTGCAAATTACACCGGAATCTCTGGAAAGTCTGCTGGTCAATAAGAACTCAGAACTCCCTCGCCTCTTTGGGGATTTGCGCTTTGTCATTATTGATGAAATCCATGCATTCATTGGTTCAGAGCGGGGTAGCCAGATCCTGTGTCAGCTGGCTCGCCTGTCCCGGTTGACCCAAAACCAGCCGCGCCGGATTGGTCTTTCCGCCACCCTGGGAGACTATTCACAGGCAGAAGCATGGCTCCGGGCAGGCACCCAACGGGAGGTGGTAACACCGCAACTACCTGGAGAAAAGCGCACGATTCGGCTCAGCGTGGCGCACTTTTTTGACCCGGGGCTGGTGGTGCAGGCAAAGGGTGAGAAACGATTCAAACCCCATCTCCACTACTTATTTGCTCAGAGTCAGTCCCACAAATGCCTGATCTTTGCTAACGGGCGGACAGAGACAGAAGCAGTCATTGCCTCCCTGCGCGAGATGGCTGCAGCAAAGGGTGTTCCCGATGTCTACCATGTTCATCACGGCAGCATTTCAGCCCAACTGCGCGAGGCGGCGGAAACGGCTATGCGAGATACCAGCGGTCCCACCGTCACCGCCGCAACCGTTACTTTTGAAATGGGAATTGACCTGGGGAAATTAGATCGGGTAATTCAGTTGGAAGCCCCCAATTCAGTTGCAAGTTTTTTGCAGCGGTTGGGGCGATCAGGCAGGCGCGGCGGCCCAGCTGATATGCGCTTCGTTTGTGTGGAAGACAAAATCGATCGCACCGCCTATAGCGGCACTCCACTCCAGGAAAAAATTCCCTGGCAACTGTTGCAGTGCATCGCCATCATTCAGCTTTACCTGGAAGAGAAGTGGATTGAACCGATCGCCCCCAACCGCTACCCTCTCAGCCTGCTTTATCAGCAAACCATGAGCACCTTGCTGGCCCTCGGCGAATTGTCTCCAGCCGCACTGGCCCAATATGTGCTAACACTGCCCCCCTTTCGTCACCTTTCCCAGGACGACTTTCGTCTGCTGTTACGCCACTTGATTGAAATAGATCACATCCAGCGAACGAAAGAAAACGGGCTGATTGTAGGTCTGACAGCCGAGAAGATTGTGCGCAACTTCAAGTTCTACGCCATCTTCCCAGACACCGAAGATTACGTAGTATGGCATGAAGCGATGGAGATTGGCAGCATTGTGCAACCCCCCACTGTGGGGGAAAAAATTTCCCTCGCAGGCCGCACTTGGCAGGTGACAGAGATTAATAACCGCAACAAAACAATTTCAGTCACCCCAGCCGTGGGAGAAGCCTCCATTTCCTGGCACGGCAGCAGCGGCGAAATTCACACCCGCATTCTGCAACGGATGCGACAGGTTTTGCTGGAGGAAACAGTTTATCCCTATTTGCAGGAAGGAGCACAAAAACGCCTGGCGGAGGTTCGGAAGTTGGCAAAGAAAGAAAAGCTGGGCAGTTGTTTCCTGTTTCCCTTAGATGAAAGTTACGCTTGCATCCTTCCCTGGGCAGGAACGATCGCCTACCGCACCTTAGAACGATTTCTTCGGTTTCACTGCCGGGAAGCACTCAAAATTAAGGGAATTACGGGGCGATCGCCCTATTTTCTGGTGGTTAATTTGGGCAAATGTAAGTTAGAGAACCTGTATCACGAAATCAAGTCGCTGGGCGATCGACTGCTCAACCCAGAAAGTTTGCTGGCAGAAGACGAAGCCCCCAGACTGGAAAAATACGACGAATTTATCCCTACTGATCTACTTCGGAAAGCTTTTGCAACAGACTATCTGGATATTGTTGAATTAAGCCAAATCGTTAATCACTGGTGAGCAGCAAATAAATCTGGCTTCTGCACAATCCTGATACCACTCTGGATTGGGGTTGCCTCCCACACCCGCTTGAGTCCCTATCTAGAGCTAGAGCTATAGTGTTCCGTCAGGAAAATTTTGACGGGTCGCAGACCCTCAAAATTCAACCTCCATCAATTCCCTGGGCATTCGCTACCCGTCAAATTCAATTTGACAGAGTACCAGGCTACAGTCACAGCCATTTCTCCGGTACCTCTACATCACAAAATTTAAACTTTTTCCTTCCATCCTGATCCGTAATTGCTCATGTGCAGTGATAAATATCACTAACAAGTGCTTGGACTGCCCATACAATTACGTAATTAGCACAGTCATTTGATTTGTATTAAAGGTGCTAGAAATATGGAAATTTTACGGAAATGCTTCTCTCTGCCCTGTATTTTAGCTGCTCTCGGCACTACATCGGTAGCAATAGCAAATCCTAGTGCTCCTGTTCTGCGTGTTCCTGCTGGTACTCTTGTCGATAGCGACTTAAGCCGCTACCCATCTGTGATGATGCCTGGAGTGCAGCTATCTGGTCAGCAACGTCCAGGTGGTGTGAAGGGGTGGCAGAGAATCAATCCCAAAATTCAAGAGTCTCTTGCCGCCATGGCGATCGCACAGGGAATTAAAAAACGTGTGGATGGCAAATCTGTAGGCTACGCCGTCACAATTATGACATCATCAGGTGCCAAAGCCACGGCTACCGGTGGTTATGCCCGTAAGTCTCCCCCTGATAGCAATCAGCGTGCAATGGCAGTGAAGGATCGCATCACAGTTGCAAGTGTTAGCAAACCAATTACAGCCGCGGCAATGCTGCGAGTGATGGCCAGCAAAGGGATTAGTCTGGATGAATCGGTCTCAAAATACTTACCCACTGACTGGGCCTTAGGCTCTAACTTTCAAACCATTACTATCCGTGAATTGTTAAGCCATACCAGTGGCATTCGCAGCGGAAACGGCTGCAACATCAACTTTGACGGTTTGAAGAAATGCGTCGCTGATGGGATTGCTCCAGCCAATAAGGTATACAAATATGCCAATGAAAACTATGCATTGATGCGCATCATTCTACCTCGCATCTATGGTGGTCAACCGAAAACAGAAGAGGACTATGCCAGGCAATATGAAGTCATTGTCAATCGAATGGTACTGAATTCGGCTGGTATTGCTTACGCAACCTGCAAAGCACCAACCTCCAATCCAGCACTGAGTTATGAGTCGGTCACAGATAATAGCGACGATACCGGTGCGTATTTTGCTGGCAACTACGACTGGGACAACCTAAAACCCGGCATCGACTGGGGAGACATGACGTTGCGTTGCGGCTCACAAGGCTGGAATCTCTCCGCTGATGAGCTGGCGCAGTTTATGTATACACTGAATTTTACTGAGAAAATCTTGCCGCAAAGTATAGTTGATCAGATGCGCAGTGAAAATCTGGGTCTGTTCTGGCGTAATTTTGGAGAAGGTCTAGAAGGTTGGGGACATGGCGGTTGGCACCCCGCCAAGTGGAACAATGGCGAGATCAATACCTGGATCTTTACATTCAACAACGGGATAACTGTGGGGGTTGTGATTAACTCCCGCTATAACGGGGACTATGCCGTCGATATTGCTGATGCTGTTCGTGAAGTGATGAAATAAGATACCCAACATCTATTAGCCTAGCACTAATTGAGCTTGCATCTTGTTTGATGCATAGGCAATGAACGAATGCTCAAAATACTTGCGAATCCCTGATGGTACAGCTATAGCCACCAGGCTTAGGACGGGGTGCAGGGGTGGAACCCCTGGCTGGGGGGGAAGTCCCCACACCCCCCTTAAACCCAGTGTCCTAAGCAACCTGGCGACAGCTATAACTTCTGCAACTTGCGAAGATGAGAAATGAGTCGCTGCTTCAGTTGAGCCAGATTGCGAGACAGTGGCTTCGAGTTACTGTGATAAGGCAGGTAGTAAACTAATCGGATGGGCAGCGTGATGGCTTGCGATAATTCGACCATACGTTTGATGAACTGAATGCGTTCACTGCTGGTAGCCGGTCCCCCATCTAAATTGATCACCCATTTCTCAATATCCAGGTAATGTGTTTGATCCGGGTAATGTGCTTGATTTCCCTGCCACCACCACCCAAGCAATCGACTATCAAATCACTGGTTTCAGCTGATTGACCGAAGTAAATCGATAACTCGTCATTATCCCACTGCGCCGCTCGTGTAAGGCCAGTTGTACGCTCTCTCGATTCCAACCTAAAACAGTTTCTGTCTTCCGGGCTAACCCCCCATAATAACCTTCAGCCACTTTTGCCATAAAGTCTCACTTCTGGTGCCCAGTCAGCTTTCGAGCCGAATCCTTGAAAATTGCTTCAATCGTGTCATTGAGCATGAGTGGAGAATTCCCAGTTCTAGAAGAGCTGAGCAATCTAGAAGAGCTGAGCAAGGAATGGGGCTCCCAGCTCCATGTTTACTAGAGTGACTGGTATCCTTTTATTCACAAGCCCCTAAGTCTTACATAAGACTACTGAAAATATGCAATTACTCTAATTACTCTATCTAATTACTCTATTGAATGATTAGTAAATATACGGTTTGGTCTCGAATAAAGTCTCGTATAAAAAATGATTAGTAATACTCTCCTTAGAATTTCAAAATGAGGTGAACAAGATGAGGTGAACAAGATGAGGTGAACAAGATGGAACTTATTATCAAAGCTGGTTGTTTTGAGCAGGAGCGATATTTGAGTCCGGAGTACTTTAGCTCGAAGTACTTTTAAGCCAGAAGTGTTGAAAGATAGATTAAGCAACGGAAAAAAGGGGACAGAATGTAGTATTCTGTCCCCTGTTAAACAAAA
>JAIMBL010000158.1 GCA_023511615.1 Leptolyngbyaceae cyanobacterium HOT.MB2.61 | reverse complement strand
GATTGCTTAGGACACTGGGTTTAAGGGGGGTGTGGGTGCTTCGCCCCCAGCCAGGGGTGGAACCCCTGCACCCCGGCCTAAGCTTGGTGGCTATAGCTATAAAACAAAATCCCTGGAAGATTGATTTTGTTTTGGTGATAAGCGACGCTTATCACCAAACTCTCAGGAGAGCCAGTATTTTCTTCTCTGCTCTCCTTATGGTGGTAAAACTAACAACCACTCTCCTTCTTTGGGACTCCAGGTGGGAAATTCTGTTTCCCCTACCACATAGGGACCCCAGTAACGACGGGAACCATCCTGAGCAAAAGCAATCAGAATATCGCCCTTTTTCACCCTCAGGTTACGATTTGGTAACGAAACCACCAATCCCTTTGTGCCTCCTTCCTGCGGGGCAAAATCCCAATGGGCTGGAAGCTCGTAATTGGAAGACTTTTCAGCGGCGGATGGGGGCGTAGCTTGAGAACGTCTTGCCAGTAGCGCCACTCTGATCGGATGTTCAGTGGGGTTGCTGATTCGTAAAACGCCCTGACCGCTGGCACGGGTTGCGTTGGTTGAGCTAACCCCTGAGGTGGGGGTGGGAGTGGCGATCGCCGAACGGTCAATTTCTGATTTGGCTGAAACAGTGGGAGAAGGGGAACCCGCCACTGTGGGTGAGGTAGCCCTGGGTTTCGGTGATTCAACCGGTACCGCAGGTATTTCCCCTAAAGGTTGGGTTGGGGGATGGGTAGTTGCAAACCAGCGATGGGTAAACAGGACAAAACAGGTCAGAATGATTCCTGAACCACCCAGTGCCACCAGCAAGCCAATTCGTCTTGGAGCGTTGACATCTTTTCCCCACATTGCCCTTACCACCCGCGCTCACTACTTTAGTGATAACAATCTTTCAGTTGGTTTGTAGGGAGAATATTGCGATTCTGGCAAAAGTTGAGATTTGGGAGAAGGAGGGTGATGCTTAGGTAGACCTGACAAGGTAATGATGAGTGGCGCTAGCCACCATCATTAACAACTCAAAAATCATTACGATTTGGGCACTACCGATGCTTACCTGGATGTATAGTCTGGGACATCAGGTCAAAAGGGGGTGTGAGGGCTTGACCCCAGCTAGGAAATTTCACCCTCTCCCCCCAAAAGCCATTTATAATGGAATTGCAGTCAGCTACTTAGGCAAATCCTGAAGCTTAAACTCTGAGTACCCAGGCACTACGGTTTTCGGCACTGACAAAGGATGCCGGAACCACGGGAATATTTACTCCCAGAGCATTGAAGGCAGCCCGAATCGATGCGGCATGGGCGGACTCAGTAGAACCAATACTGGCACCTGCGGTAATCAAAGCGGGTGTTTTGAGTTTTGCAACTTCAGTGGTGTAAGCGATCGCAGCATCGGTTTCTAATGCCAGCGCCAATTTCGCAATATTTACATCACTATCGATATTGCCTTCACCCTGTTGGATGTAGGATGAAACATCATAGCTAGATTCTGCTTTGACGGGGACTCCCCCCAGACTCTGGACGGCGGATGCTAGCAAATCTCGATGCTTTTTGTGGTCTGCCTGGTTGGCTAACGCGATCGCCAAGACTGCTCTGCCAACATTTGTGTTCGTTAGCTTTCCAGCAGCAAAGCTATACGCCCAAATCGCCTGATGTTCGTAATAAAGTGCATTGTTGAGAATCTTGACATCATTTCTTTTGTCGGCATCTGAAGCGGCATCTGCACGACTTGCAAACAGCGGAATACTGAAGGCACTGGCAACTCCTCCTGCTACTCCCGCCATTGCACCCGTCACTAACATTTCCCGTCGGGAAACTGCTTTAGAGCGTCGAGAAGAAGTCCGGGTCAGACCATAATTATTTTCGTTCATGAGTTAAGTGTCTCCTACAGAGGATATAGAGTGTTTGATGCGCTCATTGATTCTTTGAGGTTTGACAGGGCAGGGAGTAGTAATTTCTTAAGGCTTTGCTAACTCCATGGATCCCTGTTTCAAAATTAGATACGTAGACCTGCTTAATTTGGATTCATGAAATCCCAATTCAAATCAAAATTCAGACTGGCATTAGAATGACTGAGATAAAACATTTACTCAAACTGGCTCAACAAACGAGACCTTGATGGGTACAAAACCAAACCTGGCCTGTTGCAGCAGATCTTTCTAAAACGCTGTGGCTCGGATGCAATGGTGACAATTCTCGGGCGACTAACAATCCCGCAACAGTTTGGTGTTGGGATGTCCAACGGTATAGCTATAGCCACCAGGCTTAGGACGGGGTGCAGGGGTGGAACCCCTGGCTGGGGGCGAAGCCCCCACCCCCCCTTAAACCGAGTGTCCTAAGCAACCTGGCGACAGCTATATCTCCATGGCATCATTGAAGAGTCAACAAACAACACAATGACAAGTAGCAAAGTACGACAGAGTATCAATTCATCACCTGATGACACATTGCTGCACCAATTGAGCAGGTTTGGGATGCGATCGTTCATTCTGAAGACTGGACTCAATATCGCAGCAAGTCTGATGGGTTGATGTGTTTGCCCAGGTTTGGATCGCAGAAACCGAGGAAATCGCAGCGATACTTGCCTACAATGTCGATTTCTTGCCAATGGCATCTGACCTGAAAACTCAGTTTTTTCAAGGCATTGCCGAGGACGATCAAGCCAGTCAGGGAGATGCGATCGCAACCTTACCCGATCAAGCAAACGTTGCTGCTTGGGATCTGTATCTGCCCACACCGGGAGTTCAGTTTGCCAAAGTCGGAGTCGATTTAGCTACCCGCCGAGCCAAGTGCTTTGTCTGCAGTTTTAGTCAGGTTAGATGCCCGGAGCATCGTCATGTGGACAAAGATCGTCTTTCCCAACTAGCACTCCCGTAAGCGAGTCAGCACCAGCACAATATCATCGACTGCACCCCGCATGGCCGCTACCGAGCCTCCCGGTTGATTTACCAGGATGCTCAACACCAGTGGAGTGTAGTTGGGGGGAGCCAGGTATCCAGAGAGGGAAACCACCCCTGAAATGTATCCCGTTTTAGCCACCAGCCTCCCCTGGATGGGCGTATTGCGGAAACGTCTTTTCAATGTGCCGTTTTCTCCCGCGTTTGCCAGGGAGTTGCGGAATGCCTGAGAATCTTCTGGATAGCGGGTCATGGCCTGAAGGGTTTGTACCAGTGCTTCGGCACTTGCCCGGTTACGGTTGGCCAGACCGGAACCATCTACCATGCTGTAACGATTGGGATTCACTCCCATTTGCGTTAAGACTGCTTTTACGGCTGCAATTCCGCTTTCAGTTGCATTGGAGTGATTGGGATTTTGAATTTTACCCAGAGTCTTCAGCAGTGCTTCCGCATAGACATTATTGCTTTCCTGATTGGTTTCAATCAGCAAGTTTCGGAGCAAGGGCGATTCGACAAACGCCAGTTCGTTTTCTGAGGATTGTACCGCCGTCGTTCTCACCAGTGTGGAGTTTGTCACTGTGATGCCTGCATTGGCAAGGGCAGTGCGAAACTTCTGCACCAGATAGTTGCCGGGGTTGGGCACAGAAACAGAGGTTAGTTCTGGCTCGGAACCTGCTCGCAATTGGGCATCAATTCGCATGGCAAACTGATTTCCAATTCGGTATGCATCAACATATTCGTTGCCATTGGCAGAAACAGTGATTGAGCGATTATCTACACGCCACTGCCGGGCATCGCTGGAATCATCCCATTGAATTCGTAGCGGTTGCCCAACCCGTTGGGGAAAGAGTGTAAATCCAACTGCGTTCTGGTTCAAAATCAGGCTATTCACGGCGGCACCATAGCCTGACAGGGTATCCTCCCGATCCCAGTTGGGGTTCACCGCATCTCCACGAAAATAGGTGTCGTCACCAATCAGTTGGTTGACCCGCCGAATGCCTTGCTGGCTTAATTGCTGGGCCAGCGTATTGAGCTGAGCAGTGGTCAGACTGGGATCGCCGCGACCGATGATTCTAAGGGTTTCCAGGGAAGAATCGGTTGGGTTTCCAGTGATGGACGTGCGAATTTGATAATGCTGCCCCAGTTTTGCCAATGCCGCCGCTGTGGTGAACAGCTTGAGGTTAGAAGCGGGAATCAGCAGGGTGGATGAGTTATGAGCAAACAGAGTTTGACGGTTACTGGCATCTGCTGATCGCGTTTGAACCAGAATCCCCCAGCGGGCATTTCTCACCCCAGAACGGTTAAGGATAGGGGCGATCGCTCCCGTTAGCTGGGCTGGACAAATCCCCGGACTCTGCCTTGCCTGGGCAAGCACCTGACCTGAGTTGGGAGGACTTTCGGCGGTCGCATTTGCCTGATGGGGGGCTGCCCATTCTCCCCGTAAGAGAACGGCGATCGCAGGAACAAGAACCCGCACAAACCCATTATTCATGATCTAACAGTCCTCAATCAGGAAAGCATTTGCTGAACAGCGAACGATGTCTCCAGAACCCTGACTTTTTACAGAGTTTTTTAGTTGAGTGAGCCATACCTTTAAGAGACCAGGGGTTAGAGGCCAGGGACTGAAGAGTGGTTTATGCATTTTAAACTTGCTGTCAATCGATGTTGACTGAAATCGAATGCTTCACGAAGAAGTCGGGGCTCTCACTCTCACCATTCAAACCGAATCACCACTCGATGTTTTGAGGAGCAGAAAACATTAAAGTCACTTCAGCCTGAAGTTATATATCTCAAGGCACAGATAGTAACCCAGCTTCATCAAGTTTTCTCTCATTAGCCAGATGCTCTGCCATAGCAGAAAAATAGACAATGCTGCTATTGACTTCTCACCCAACTTACATTTCCAGGAGTAATATGGCAAGCCCTATAGAGTTCAAGTTATTTGCTCCTTATAACAAAGGCGCAGCTTTGATTGGAGATTTCTCCAATTGGGAAGACATTCCGATGCAAAAGGATAAGGAAGGCTTTTTTCGAGTCACGGTTGATTTAGAAGACGGAGTTTATCAATACAAGTTTCGGGTTCAGTCCAAAAGCTGGTTTTTTGAGCCTGATCAGTGGGTGAGCGACCGATCCCTATGCAACCAATGTGGATGGTAGTAGCCCTGAGGAAAATGGAATTGTTCGCATTAAAGATGGACAACGAATTGTAGATACTTACGTCTGGCAACACGATGACAAGCCCCTACCTCCCGACCATGCTCTGGTAATTTACGAATTACACGTAGCAGACTTCTCCGGCGGTGAGGATGATCCAGAACTGCGAGGCAAGTACAGGCATGTGATTGAAAAGCTGGATTATTTGTGTGAACTGGGGATTAACGCGATCGAACTGATGCCCGTTAAGGAATATCCCGGTGACTATAGCTGGGGTTACAATCCGCGCTATTTCTTTGCGACTGAAACCAGCTACGGTACTACTGCCGAACTGAAACAACTGATTGATGAGTGCCATGCACGTGGTATTCGCGTTTTCATCGATGGGATTTACAACCACTCCGAAGCCTCATCACCCCTGACCCAGATTGATCACGATTACTGGTACCATCACGCCCCCCGCGATCCTGATAACAACTGGGGACCGGAATTCAACTACGAACACTACGACGAAAATCTGGACACCTACCCCGCCCGCCGCTTTATTGGTGATACCGTCCGCTACTGGATTGAAGAGTTCCACATCGATGGCATTCGCTACGACGCGGCACGGCAAATTGCCAATTATGACTTCATGCACTGGATCGTTCAGGAAGCCAAAAAGACAGCGGGCAATAAGCCGTTTTACAACATTGCCGAACACATCCCCGAAACCCCCAGCATTACCAATGTGGATGGCCCCATGGACGGTTGCTGGCATGATAGTTTCTATCACTGCGTTCTGGCTCACGTCATTGGCGAAACCTTTGATCTGGAACAGTTAAAAGATGTGCTGGATGCCAGACGGCGGGGTTTTATGGGCGTCACCAATGTCGTGAACTATCTGACTAATCACGACCACCATCATGTCATGGCAGAACTGGGCGATCGCGGCATTTTAGGAGAAGCTGCCTTCCGCCGCCGCAAACTGGGTACAGTTCTGGTGCTGACCGCCATAGGTGTTCCCCTGATCTGGATGGGCGAAGAATTTGGCGAATACAAATACAAAAGCTCCGACCAGGCAAAAATTGATTGGACCCTGCTCGATGGCGACCTGAATCGCAATCTGTTTGAATACTACAAAGGCTTGATCCACCTGCGGAAGAACAACCACGCCTTTTACACCGAAAACATCGAGTTCTTTCACGAAAATCCCGAAGCCAGAGTCCTCGCCTACACTCGCTGGAACGACGAAGGCTCACGCGTTGTGGTGGTAGCAAACTTCTCCGACAATTTCCTAGAAGGCTACCTCATTCCCAATTTCCCTGCCAACGGCACCTGGCACGAATGGACAGGTAACTATGACGTAGAAGCAGTGGATGGCAACCTGATGACCAACCTGGGCGAATGGGAAGCCAAGGTGTTTGTCTGGCAATGAGAGGGGAGGGGGGATGGCAAGTTTTGAGTTTTGAATTCTGGCGTTGGCTCCCGTAGCAGGAGAGGGCCGATCTCACTCTTCTCTAACAACTAACAACCAATAACTAACACTCTTCTCCTCCTTTGCCTGTGGTACAATTATAGACTGCTGACAAAATTTATTGACACAACCAAAACCCTACCAATGGCTCTGCTACAACAGCGCAAACAAGAAATCATCTCTGAGTACCAGATTCACGAAACCGACACGGGCTCGGTTGAAGTTCAGGTTGCTATGCTCACTGAACGCATTAATAAGTTGAGTGAACATTTGCGATCGAACAAAAAAGACCACGCCTCCCGCCAGGGTTTGCTACGCATGATCGGTCAACGGAAGCGCCTTCTGGCTTACATTCAGAAGCATGACCAGGACCGTTATCGAGCATTGATCACCCGGTTAGGCATTCGCGGTTAAGGAGAAGGCAGGCATATGTCCGCGAAGTCCTCAAAAGAGCCAAAGCGTGACGGCAAAGCCTCTGCCAATGACTCGAACTCTGAAAAGCGGTTGCCTTTCGAGCCAGCGCAGAATCGAAAAAAACCCCCGAAAAAAGTGGCTCCTACCATCACCGACAAAGCCAAAGACGACTCATCGGATGGGAAATCAGCAGCAAGAAAGGCGGCAGCGATTCCAGAGGTGATCAGTCGGCGGATGGCTCGGCGGATGGCATTTTTCTGCGGCATCCCCACCTCCTTGGGGATGCTGACCCTAGTAATTAGCTACATCGTGATTTCGCAGCACTGGTACAAGTTGCCCCATGTCGCCGTTCTACTGGTCAACATGGGGTTCTTTGGCCTTGGTGTTCTGGGATTGAGTTACGGGGCGCTATCGGCGTCGTGGGATGAAGACCGCCTGGGCTCCTGGTTGGGGTGGGGAGAATTTAGAACAAACTTTGCCCGTCTGACGGCGTCCTGGCGCTCTACCAGGGAAAAACCTGATTCTTAAAAGGATTCACCATGATTGTGGTCATGAAGGTCGGCTCTCCTGAGGACGAAGTGAATCGCCTCACGAGTGAATTCAGAGCCTGGGGTTTTGTTCCTGAAAAAATTGTGGGTCGGCACAAAGTGGTAATTGGCCTGGTGGGTGAAACGGCAGAACTGGATCCCTTGCAAGTTCAGGAAGCCAGTCCCTGGATTGAGGAGGTGCTGCGGGTTGAGAAACCTTACAAACGGGCCAGCCGGGAATATCGCCACGGAGAAGCTAGCGAAGTCCTGGTTCCCACCCCAAATGGTTCAGTTGCTTTTGGTGAGCATCATCCCCTCGTTGTTGTAGCTGGCCCCTGCTCCGTGGAAAACGAGGAGATGATTGTGGAAACCGCACGGCGCGTTAAAGCCGCTGGTGCGAAGTTTCTCCGAGGAGGCGCTTTTAAGCCTCGGACTTCTCCCTATGCCTTTCAGGGCCATGGGGAAAGCGCACTGAGCCTGCTGGCAGCGGCCAGAGAAGCTACTGGGTTGGGCATCATTACCGAACTGATGGATGCGGCAGACCTGGAACCTCTGGCGGAAATTGCCGATGTGATCCAGATTGGTGCCCGCAACATGCAAAACTTTTCCCTGCTGAAGAAGGTGGGTGCCCAGGACAAGCCGATTTTATTGAAGCGCGGCATGTCCGCCACGATTGAAGAGTGGCTGATGGCAGCGGAGTACATCCTTGCCGCCGGAAATCCAAATGTAATCCTGTGTGAACGAGGGATTCGCACGTTTGACAGCAAGTACACTCGCAATACGCTAGATCTGGCGGCGATTCCAGTATTGCGTGCCCTCACCCACCTGCCGATTATGATCGATCCCAGCCACGGCACGGGGAAGTCGGAGTATGTACCGTCAATGGCGTTGGCCTCCATTGCGGCGGGGGCTGATGCCCTTATGATCGAAGTGCACCCCAATCCTAAGAAAGCACTATCCGATGGCCCCCAATCCTTGACACCAGAACGGTTTGATTTGTTGATGGAAGAGATGGCAGTGATTGGTAAAGCGGTAGGGCGCTGGGCAAAGGAATCTGCGATCGCAGTCATCTAACCCTTCAGATCGTTATGGCTCAACTACCCGGAGTTACTCTTCGCCCGGCTCAGGAGGATGATCTGTCTCAGATTGTCAATCTTGACAGGCTCGCCTTTTCACCCCTGAGCTCGAATGAGGAGATCGAGCGGGATTGGTTTCATGGTGCGATCACCCTCCCCGATCGCCAGCTTTTCCTGGCCGTTGAGGACGCAACCGGGCAGGGAGTGGGGAGCTATGCCCAAATTGACTTTGACATCTGGTTTGAAGGCGGATCTTTTCCAGCTATGGGACTTGCCGCAGTAGCCGTTGCTCCCCACCGACGAGGGCAGCGGGTCGCCCGACTAATGCTGGAACATGCCTTAGAGATGGCAAAGGCTCAACACCTACCACTCATGACACTCTATCCCTTTCAGCATGGCTTTTATCGAAAATTGGGCTGGGCCTGGGTCGAGCGAACCCATCAATACCGGGTGTCTACCCGTCACATTCCGGCATTTCAGGAGAGAGCTAACATCCTTCCCTTCAACCCATCCCAGCAGCAGGTACTCCAATCGGTTTACGAAAAAGCCGCTACCCGGCACAACGGATGGTTTCAACGCCGCCCCTGGCAGTGGGAAGATAAACTAAAAACGGGCAATGGACGGGAAATCTATAGCTACAGTGAAGCGGGCGAGGTACAGGGCTACCTTATCCTCCAATTTGCTTACCTGGAACCGCCCTACAAATTGCTAGTCGTAGTCGTGCAGGAATGGGTTGCCCTGACAGCCTCTGCCTATCGCGGCATTTTGGGATTTCTGGGATCATTGCGCGACCAGGTTTCAACCGTAGTCTGGAACACCTTTCCCTCAGACATTTTCCCCCATCTGCTGGCAGAACAGCGCCGGGACCCTGCCCTTCCCTCTACCTCCTTTGAGTTTGGTATTACCCACCGCTTTGGAGAGATTGGTGGGGGTTTCATGTGGCGGCTCGTTGATCTGGAACGAGCCTTTGAGTTGCGCCCAATTCGCCCAGGGGAACCCTTTGCCCTGGCCTTTCAGGTCACCGATCCGGTCTTTGGAGAGCGGGCGATCGCTGCAGAATTTTCCAACAACCACATGACCAGCCTCGAGCAAGCACCAGCCAGCACCCTCAAAACTTCAATCGAACACCTGACTGAGCTGTTTTTTGGAGTTCGACGGGCAACAGACCTATTCTGGATGGGCGAGATCGAATACGAAGGCGACCCGACCCTACTCCAGAAACTGGATACCGCATGGCAGGCCACCCCACCTTTCTGCTGGGATTTCTTCTAGAAGGGATGCCAGACAAAATCCGGCATTCCTGAAAAGCAGGATGAATTGAAACGAACTTTCAAGCATCCAGAACCTTTTTCATCCCCTCTATAGCTCTACGCAAACGCGTTAGGATATTGGGCTTAAAGGGGGTGTAACCCCTGCACCCCGTCCTAACCACAATGACTACCGCTATAACAACCAACAACAACCAGCAACTAACAACTATTCCCCGTCTTCCTCTCTCTGAGCCTCCGCCAGTTGCAGGGCTTTGAGGGCATCCAACTGCTGCTCTACACTCTTAAGAACTTTGTCTAAAGCGGGCAAAATACTTAACTGGTCAGCCGTTAGCATAGGGTAGAAACGAGTCCGAATGCGGATCTCATTGACCTTTTGCTGAAGGTCCTGAGCAATACTAAGTGCATCCCGACTGAGATTGGCTAACTGTTGC
The DNA here is from genome assembly GCA_023511615.1 of Leptolyngbyaceae cyanobacterium HOT.MB2.61. GTDB lineage: Bacteria > Cyanobacteriota > Cyanobacteriia > Leptolyngbyales > Leptolyngbyaceae > Leptothermofonsia. The sequence goes on along the minus strand of JAIMBL010000158.1, from coordinate 2,269 downwards.
TGCTGATAAAACTTAAGCGCCGCACCCCGCAACACCTGTACAGTCGCTTCTTCGCCATAATTGCCAGGCATCACCCGAAAACGCAGCAACAGCCGATGGCGTTGGTAGAGCCGCTCGATCTCAACCTGTTTGGGCTTCTGAACTGGAAGCAGAGGTAACCGGGTCAGGAGTTTCAATTCATTAATAACGCCCTGAAAGGTTTCCACAGGGAGATCTTCGAGAACCGATTGCAGCACCCCATTCTGGCTCCAGAGGATGCGAGCATTGTTTGGCTGGCGCTCCAGATAAAGGCGTCCAATCCCACTCAGGAGAACGCGTCCCAAGATTTCCTGAAGCAGTTCGGAGGGGGGCAGTTTTGCCAGAACTTCAACAGGAGCGGATAAATGTCTGGCCTGAATCTCTAAACGCGGTAAGGAATCAACAGGGGATGGAACTTCGGGCGGCGCTTCAACGGGTAGTGGATCAGATTTCAGAATGAAGGTAGCCTGTTGCCCGTTGTGATGGCTGCTGAAGGTTTCAAGTTGTTGAGAACCATCTTCATTAGACAGAATCGCAGGTGGTGGAGCCTGGGGATCTGAAACGTCGAGATCCTGAAAGCTTAAATCCTCTGGGCTGTCTACCAGCAATGTCGGTTGGGAATGGGGGTCTCGGATGTCCGAGTCTCCCTCTTTCCTGATTTGGCCGGTTGCAGGAGTATCAGATTTTGTCGCTTCCGGCTCCGGCTTCTGCTCAATTCGGTCAGCAACAGATTGCGACGAACTGCTGCGTGGGCTAACGGGTTTCTTTTGGTTGCCAGTGTAGTTTAGATAGGCTGAAAGCGCAGCATGATGAATATCCGAGGCAATGGTTTGAGGCACCAGAGAGCAGTTCATATATGCCAGAATGCGCCGGACATAGTCGAGAGCTGAAGTGTCTTCCAGGTTAACCATACCCAGCCGCAGACGGCTTCCCTCCAGCCCAAGGGGCAAGATCTGATGGTAGAGACAGGCTTCAAAGGGAAGAATGCTATCAATCAGCCGAAAGATCTGTTGTGCGTCCAGGTGATTGGCCCAATCTGTTCTTGGCTTTCCCGGAATGACGGAATTTGCCGAACTTGCTACCTGTAAATCTTTTTGATTGCCAGATGAGGACACCATAGGGGTTATTGAGCTTGGCGTGTAGCGTTGGGATGTTGCACCCCTATCGACTCATAATGTATAGAATCTAGCCTATTTCAAAGAAGATGGCAGTTCCATGACCAGATTTTTACTTCTTGTTAACTGGTGGTTTCTTCTGTTCTTCTTAAAATCTGGTGATCAGTACTTATCCCGCAAATTCCTTACACAGTGGGGCCGGTCATCCCATCCTACTGCCTGGCAAACCCGGAGTTCTTTTGGGGAGTATTACAATCTTTGAAGTTTTACAGCCTTTCGTCTAATAGGGTTCAGACGGTGATGTAAACTAAGCCTTGACTCTAAAGCTTTAGCAGTGAGTTTTTACGGCTAAAGCGGCTGGCGATAGATACTGCAATAGTGTCAAGCGATCATTTGGAGCCCTTCATAACATGTCTCATACGGTCAAAATCTATGACACCTGCATTGGTTGCACCCAATGCGTTCGTGCCTGCCCTACCGACGTTCTAGAGATGGTTCCCTGGAATGGATGTAAGGCGGGTCAAATTGCCTCATCTCCTAGAACTGAGGACTGTGTAGGCTGTAAGCGGTGTGAAACTGCCTGCCCTACTGATTTCCTAAGCATCCGGGTTTATCTGGGTGCCGAAACAACCCGCAGCATGGGTCTGGCTTATTAAGTCTGCCTGATGCAAGTCTGGCTGATTAAGAAAGTGCAATTATACGCATTCAATTTTTCCATGTGGGTTCAAAAATTAAGGGGGAGATTGGTCTCCTCCTTTTTCTTTTGTACTTTGGTGGGGTTTCCTGCGAAGTCTGCGGAGCAAACTATAGCTGTCGCCAGGTTGCTTAGGACACTGGGGGGTAAGGGCTTCCCGCCCCCAGCCAGGGGTCTACCCCTGCACCCCCTCCTAAGCCTGGTGGCTATAGCTATATCACCTGGCTTAATGGAAAAAGCCAGGAGTGGGAGTAAATCCTACTTCTGGCTTCTCAAAAATCTTTGATTTGGTGCACTTAACAATAAGATTGCCGTCAGAGCTTTCATCCAGAGGCAACGAACAATCATTACCTGGTCGGATTTATTTAGGGCTTGCTGAAAAAAGCAGCAAAGGTTTACTGTGCCTAGTTTTCAAGCGGGATCAAGTCTGCTAAAGTGCAAG
>JAIMBL010000157.1 GCA_023511615.1 Leptolyngbyaceae cyanobacterium HOT.MB2.61 | reverse complement strand
TTGCACTTTAGCAGACTTGATCCCGCTTGAAAACTAGGCACAGTAAACCTTTGCTGCTTTTTTCAGCAAGCCCTATATAGATGGCTGGGGAAAGCCGTGATTTTGTTGCAGGTGTTGTTTTTCTAAAGAAATCGCCTCGCGCGCGTGACGGTATTTTTCTATATCACTCTCTGAGCTCAAATACACCAGACGTGGTTTGAGGCTAAACTGTCGCAGGTTGTTCGGCGATCGCCCGCAATAACTTTCTAATTTTTCCTTTCTGTTGTTTATCCAGAGATTCGGGAAAGCTCAATTCCATTACCACCCGGCTGAAAAACAGATTGTCTTTTGAAACTAGAGATGGACTGGCAATGATACTGACGGTCTGCACCTGAGCCAGGAGGCTCTGGGGAGCGAAATCTTTTTCCCCGGTGAACAGTAACCCAATTAAAGGTTTGGTTTGCTGCAATTCGTCCAGTTTCAAATCCGGGTGATCCTCTAATTCCAGGCGAAGGTCGCGGCTACCCAGTTCGGTGACAGTTGCCTGAAAAACCAGGGTTTCCCAACCTTCCCAGTGAAGTTGGACGGGCGATCGCACCTGTTTGCGCACCTTAACTCCAACTTCCGGTTGAAATTCCTTAAAGACTCGGACAAGACTCGTCATAATAAATTGGAAAGACTGAAGTGGATTGTCTTTTTCTGAACGTTTTTGTGAGTACCACTCCTTCACATCCGAGTAAAGCACCACAATCAAGTCGTCCATTTGTGTGCGGCTGGGATTGATAAACTGCACAGATAGTAGGGTTTGCAACTGGCTTGTTGCTACACCGCGCAAAATTCGCGCATCCATCAACGCCCGCGCCCCAAAATCACCCACCAGTTCGACCCGTACCTCGTCGGGAATATTAGGCCAGACATCCAGCAAAATCTGAGCACCCGTTTCGCTGACATTACGAGTTTTTCCTATCCAGCTCTGATTGTCACTGTGAATAATCGCTGTAATCTGGCGTGGCAAGCGGTGGGACTGGCGCAACTGGGGTTGCTCAAACGCAACCAGGCAGGCTGCAACAACCAGAAACAGGTTAAACATACACCAGAGTGCATTAATCAACACAGCCTGCGTATCCTGGGGACTGAGCAATAGCCAGAATGGAACTACCAGTAGCGAAGCAGCCGACAAAACTCCCAGGATGAGAAGATAGCGAACACTATCCAGATCAAAACTGCGCCTGGTAACACTCAGCCCCTTATCAGTAACATTAAATTTACCCAATCTTGGGTTAATTAATGCCAACAAAGTCACAATTCCAGCCTGAAATGATAACGCAAATTCATAGATTTCGTTCCAGAATGAAAATCGAACGTGCTTATAGGGGATATGATTAGTTTGCATCGATAATGCAATATGGGGTAGAGCATAAAATAAAGTTTCCAACCCTAGTCCCTTAACTGAGTTGATTCCCAACAACAGAAACAGCATGGGAGCCATCAGGTACATCAATCGAGGAAAACCAAAAAAGAAATGGGAAGTAGCACTGAAGTAGCAGAGCCTCTGTGCTAGTCGCAAATTAAGTTTGCGATTGAATAGTGGATTTTCCAATCGCAGGATTTGAGCCATTCCCCTGGCCCAGCGGACCTGTTGCCCAATGTAGGAAGAAAACTTTTCGGGAGCTAATCCGGCCACCATGATCTTGTCATAGTAGATCGTTTCGTAGCCGAGGGAATGGAGCCGCAGAGAAGTATGGCAGTCTTCTGTAACTGTTTCAGTTGCAATTCCACCAATCCCCAGCACATAGTCGCGTCGAATGACTGCTGCGGAACCACAAAAGAAAGCTGCATTCCAAAAATCATTCCCTTTTTGGAGCACTTTATAAAACAACTCATTCCCGACGGGTACCCGTCCGGAAGTCAACAGATTGCGCTCAAAAGGGTCGGGGTTATAAAACCAGTGGGGGGTTTGTACCAATGCTACCTGCGAATTCAGGAAGAAACCAACCGTATCCTGCAAAAAGCTGCGGGCCGGAATATGATCACAGTCAAGAATGAGCACCAGATCCCCATGGGTTTGCTTGAGTGCATTGTTAATATTTCCTGCCTTCGCGTGATCATTATTGTCGCGGGTTATGAGGATGCAGCCCAATTCTTCACACATTTGTCGCAGGGCTTCCCGCCGTTCCCGATACTTCTCAGCCCGACCGTCATCCAAAATGTAAACTTGCTTTTTATCCGCCGGGTAATCAATGGCTAAAGCCCCCAATGCTGTTTTGCGGACAATTTCTACCTCTTCGTTGTAAGTAGGGATATAGACGTCTACAGAAAACCATTGCTCTTCAGGAATTGTAGACAGATCAACTGGTTTACGCTCCTTAATTTTGAGAGTTTGAAAGTAGGAAAGTCCTAAGGTCAAAATAGCATACAGTTCTGCTACATAAAGTAACAAACAGAAGATAGAGTCAAGCCAGGAATCAAAATTAAGCGTGTAGCAGGTGCGGTAATAGAGATAGCGAATGGTCGCGATCAAACTCAGCATCATCAACAATAAATGCACATATTCACTGACGCGACTGTTGTTCTGTCGCTCCTCTGTACGAACTAATACCAGCCCGATCGCAATCAATATCCCTGCCAATATCCCCTGTTGCCAGATCGGAAGGCGTGTAGTTACCAGGGGCGTAAACAACCACATCAATGCTCCCATCAAAATCACCAGATGGCGACGTCCCAACCCCCTCAGCAAGATATCAAATTGGGACGGTAACCCATTTACAAGCCAGGTTGAGAAGCGATCGTAGTTCAGGTAGAGTCCATTCATTGGAAGGTTGTTAGTTGTTAGTTGTTGGCCAGGGAAAGTTTTGAGTTTTGAGTTTTCACCTCACCTCTCAGGGCAGCAAGGCAATGCCTCTCCTCGTCCACCCATCTATCCATTTAGTAACGGGGAAATCGTTTCAAATAGGTTTGAAAGACGCCATAAAGAATGAGAGCCGCCACGATTGTGGCCGGAGCAAGGATAAACCAACTCTGGCTTAAGGTTCTAAAAAACTGGTCAGAGGGGCTGAGTTCAGAGATTTGTTGTTTCTGGCGGGCGCGTTGCAAAAATTCCAGATTGTATGCCTGCGGATCGTAGGGAAGTGGCTCCTTGCTGTTAATGCTGATGAGTACGGTGTCTTCGCGCAGTTGGAAGAACAAGTCATCTCGACTGAACAGGTCGCGCACTTTGTCTAACCCCTGCTCTGTTTGACTGCTGAGGGCAAGCACGACCCGCTGAGGGTTCCAGGGAGAAATAATCTGTTTAATGACGCCCTGCTCGTCGGGTAAGGTTTGAAGTTTGCTCTGGTCGCGCTGGCGAGAAAACAGTTCTTGCAGGGAGAAGCCTTCTTTGAGGGCTTCTGGCAGGGGAAAGGTTGCCTGGGTACCAATTGCAATCCAGTGGCGTTCTTCTTTCTGCGGTTCAGGTAACTGGCTGACCCGATAAACCTCCAGTTTAACAGAATCGGCGCGGCTAATGCGCCCTAACCGTTCGGCAACTTCCAGCAGCAATAACAAGTCGGATTGATTGGGGCGATCGGGAAGGGCGATCGCCATTCTGGAAAGATCCTGGGGTGCCGCAAAGGGAAACCCAAACTGAAGCAGTTTTAAGTCAGGCATCTGTGCTTGACTGCTCCGGTTCAGTTCAAATTGAGAGTCGGCATGGACAGTTCCCCACAGTTGCTGATCCGTTGCCCGGTTGCATGATCGCCGTTCGCGCGGGTCTAGTTGAAATCGGACTTGCAATTTGGAGTTGGGCCTGATCCGGTCTTCTGGCAAAGTCACTTTCAGTGTTTCTCGAACACCCCCTTTTTCAGAATCGAGCCGCCGACCCGCCAAGGGAAAGCCATCGAGCTGAACTTCCAGTAAAGAGTTGAGCGGGTTGACCTGGGGACTGTAGCTGTAGCGGAGATAAAACACATTACCGGGATTGAACTGGTCATCGGGTAATGCTTTGAAGTCATACTCAATCACGGGAGCATCGGCACCGCGTACAGTGACATCATCAATGGGTTGATTGTTAAACCCTTTCAGGTCTTTGAGCTGAAACCTGTTGGTAGACGGTAAATACCCTGCCCAATCCCGTGGGTCGGGGGTAGGCACCTCATCCACCTGTCTAACGATGATGACCCGACCGGTGCCCAGTTGGCGATCTCGGGCCTGCACTAAAAACTGTACGGCTTTCTTCATTCCCTCTGGGCTGTTACCCGTCGCCACCAGAACAGGATGGTTACCATCCGCCGAAGCGGTCATCATCACAATTCCCGCATCCGGCGGTAATGGCTTTTGCTTTTCATCCCGAAACTGCCCATCTCTTAGTGGCAGAGGCAAATTCAAAGCTGTTAAAGCTGGCTGGTTTTTGGGTGTGCCAATGATGATTAGCCGCTCGTTGGGTTTCAATTCATCGGGCGACTTGAGCAGGCGTGTGTCCAATCCACGAAACTGGGCAAACCGACCGATGGAAGTCTGAAGACGGGTGGTGGCCGTTAGCCAGGACTCATCCACCTGTTGCGGCAACAGGTAGGCAATCAGGTTGGGTTCTAAACTCAGATTGTCATAGATGGGGTAGGGATAGCGGTTGAAGTTGAGAGCGATCGCTTGCGGTTGAAAATTAAACACCAGCTTGGAGTCGGGCATCACCTCTGTCCACAGCGAGGGGTCAAAGGGGTCCTGAGTACAGGTAGGCGAATTGTTTTGCAATGCCGCAATCACCACCTCGTTGTAGTCCTGAATCAGGCGCGGCGGGATATCAAAGATGGCGCTTCCCAGTTCTCCCTGTTTACGGTTCAGCGGCACACTACCTACACTGGTACCATTGATCAGCACCGTCAGGTTGGAGCGGGTGGCATAGAGGGCTGCCGAGTGACGAAATCGGAGGGAAACTTTGACAGACTTGGGTTTCCAATCGCGGGGGCGGGTAAAGCGTAATCGGGCCTCGTCGTAAATGCCATTCAGTCGCAACCGATTTCCCACCACAGGGCTGCGGTTGAATTCCAGTACATATTGACCCTGTGCCAGAGGTTTTGCCGTAGCGTCAGGTGGGGCGGACAGGGGAGCCGCTGACGGTGCCTGAGGTTCCAGAGGCGGTGTCGTCGAAGATTTGGGAGGAGGCACCTCGGATGGCTCGGCAGATTCACTTTGAGCATTGACAAGGGAAGGCATCCAGTTCAATGCGATACCCGTGCCAATGAGAGACAGTAGAGCCAGGGAAATTAGGAATGGGAGACGTTTCATGGGTTAGCGGAGGGAGACAAGGGGAGAAGGAGGGAGGGAGGAGGAGGAGGAAGAAGGGAGTAGGGAGTAGAAGTGTCAGGGGGCAGAGGCCAGAATTCAAAACTCATCTACCTCTTCACTCATCCACCCGTCGGAGTGGTTGACAGCAGGGATTTGAAGGATGCGGGGGGAAGGAGGGCAAACCAGGTGAGGTTCTGAGTGTAGTAGGCAGAGTCGTTATCCCAGAAGCCGTTACGATACTGGGGGTTGAGTTTTTGTTGATACAGTTGCTCTGCCAGTTTGGGGGCAATCAAACGAAAGGCGGTGTAAAGCATGGCATATTGAGAGGTCGCCTCGTAGGTGACGGTAGGCTGGCCCTGGAGTGTGATCCGGGCGGGAATTTTCCGCTGTGTGCGCCAGAGTTGTTGCAGATGACGGGTGTTTTGCTGGAGATACTGTTTGGCGCGTGGTTCCTGAAACCAGATAGCATCCAGTGCCAGTCGCCACCATACCCGGTAAGCATCAAAGCTGTACAGGCTTTTCAATGAATGGGAATCTGGCAATGGTTGAAACTGCCCTGTATTGGGATTGAGCACAATCCAGTCGCTGGGTAGGCCAACCGTTGATACAGTGGATGAGTCTTCTAAGGCACGGTAGCTGGTGTTAACCAGTCCTGACCAGTTGTGGCTGGGGTCTACTTCAGCAAACAGGCGAAAGGCATAGGGTGCAAAGTAGGAAGGGTTGAGGATCAGCATATCCGGCTGATTCCAGAAAGCTTCTTTTGGACCCGGCATTAAATAAGGGCTGCCATCGGGTAGAACGGCGATCGCCTGATTCCACAAATCCTTCAGCTTGACACGGGCCTTATCGAGATAGGCGGGGTTATTCCAGCGACGAGATGCCAGGATCAGGGCGGTGATGGCATCAATATCGGCATCGCTGGCAAAGTTGTGGTCCTGAATTTCCCAACTGATTAAGCCGGTACGCCCCCATTTCCAGGCCCAGAGGTGATCGATCAGTCTGCCAGCAGAATCTTTCCGGGCAAGGTTATTCTCTGCCCAGTTAAGGGTGCAGATAAAGGTTTCCTGATCGTTGATCAGGACTGCCCGCAGCATCGCGTAAGCCTGCCCCTCAGAGGTTGTGCGATCGTCTGCTTCCCGGTCTATTACGCGCCCATCCGGTTGAATAAACCGCTGGCGGTAAGCAAGCCAACTTTGTTGGAGCAGCTGTGCGTGGGGAGTAGACTGAGGTAGGGACAGCCGAGCCGAGGTTTTCTCAGAGTTTGAGTATGGCTTTGAACAGTGGGAAGGTTGTCCCATTAAAGGGAAAAAGAAACAGGCCGCTAAACTCAATAGCGAACTGAAGATTCCAATCAGAAAAATAGGGGGAGAGACTAATCTTCGCACTGAGCAAATGGGGAAGAGGTGCAGCATTGGCAGATATTGTGAGCTATGGCTTTAACAGCGGAGTTGGTGGTGTGAGAGTAAACAACGCTAACCAGACCAGGTTTTGAGTGTTGTAAGCAGAGTCATTGTCCCAAAAGCCCCCTTGATACTGGCGTTTCAGCTTCAGCCGGTAAATTTGATTGGCAATTTCAGGGTCGGTTAATTGCAGAGTAGCGTAAAGCATGGCGTACTGAGAGGTGGATTCGTAATCCACCAGCGGTTTGCCCTGCAGGTCAATCTGGGCAGAGATTCTCTGGTTGGTTTTCCAGAGGCGCCTTAAATGGGCCGTGTGCTCCTTCAGATATTGTTTTGCCTGACGTGATTGAAACCAGGCTGCATCAAGGGCAATGCGCCACCACACACGAGCCGCATCAGAGCCATAAAGACTTTGTTGCGGGCCGTAGGTAGATAGGGATGAAATTTCGCCTGTTGCAGAGTCCAGCAAGACCCAGTTACTGGGCAAGCCTACTTCAGACACCTTTGCAGACTTATTTAATACTTGATAGCTACTCTCTACCAGACTGAGCCACTCATGCTTTGAGTCTACCTGTGCAAATAGACGAAACGCATAGGGCGCTAAGTTGGATGGATTGAGCAGTAAAGTATTTGGTTTACTCCAAAAAACTGAATCAGAAGTTGACAGAAAGTAGCGCTTACCCCTGACAACGTCTGTCGAAAGTTTCCACAGGTCCTTGAGTTTGGTACGGGCGATCGCCAGATAGCGCGCACAGTTCCAACGACGAGAAGCCATAATCAGTGCAGTCACTACATCGACCTCTGCACCACTAACAAATTTAGGATCGAGAACTCTCCACTCTTTTTGCTCCGTCTGTCCCCATGACCAGGCCCAGAGGTGGTCAATCCGCTGGCCTTTGGCATCTTTACGGGACAGGTTATTTTCTCCCCAGGTCAGTACCCGTGCAAAGGTTGCGTGGTCGTTAATGAGTACAGCCCGGAGCATGGCATAGGCCTGTCCTGCGGAGGTTGATTGATCGCTCACTTCTCGATCAATCGTCCGCCCATCAGCCTGAATAAAGCGATTGCGAAAAGCCACCCAGCTTTGCTGCAATACAGCATCAGCCTGGGGTAGCTTTAAATCTGCCGTCTCTTGGGCAGGCAAAGGGGATTGTTCAGGGCAATAGTCAGGGATCTGTCCATCGGGTTGATTGATGGAAAGGGTCATCTTGGGCAATTGCAGGGAGTAACAACCTGCCAGATTTAGCAGGAGCCCGACTCCAAGCAATGGTTGAAATGGAAATTTTCCCATTAGTACCTCTCCCATGAGGGCTGGAATCCCCGTCTTCTAAGGTGGTCAACCTGGACTCGCTCAAGGCGATCGCTGAGGATAGGATCGGCTGCGCCCTGAGATTTCTGGATCTGTTCGGCTTGTTTAAGCTGTTGGATGGCAACCTGAGGCTGATCTTGAGCAAGGCTGAGTTCGGCTAGAATGCGGCGGATATCCCAATCGTTAGGGCGGAGGGTTGCTATCCGGGTGTAGATGGTTTCGGCTTCCTGGTAGCGTTGCTGCTGAAATCGCACGCCACCTAACGCCAGCAGAGCATCCAGGTTGTCCGGCTGGCGTTGCAGAATGGCTTGATAGGCATCCGCGGCTTCATCAAGATGACCTAACGTTTGGGCGAGTTCTCCTTTGACAAAATAGGCTGTGAGATTGCCGGGGTTGCGCTGCACCAGTTGGTTGACCTGCGATCGCGCCTGCTCTGGATCGCGCCTTGCCAAAACCTGAATGAACCGACGCTGGATGGCAAGGTTTTCTGGATCAATCTTGAGCAACCTGCTGTAGAGGGCTTCCCGTTCAGCAGCGGCAGGCAGTGCCCCCACCAGACTAAACAACTCTGGCGGCGTTTCCATCGATGAACTGGCTAACCATTGATTTAACACCGCTTCTGCCTCTATCGCTGACAGACGGTTTGCCTCGTAGGCAATCGCCGTTCTGCCCAACTGAGCCCAGGTCGCTTCCGGGTTGCGGTTCAAAATCTGGTCATAAATTTGCAGGGCATCCTCCATGCGCCCCTGGGCCTGACGAATGCCTGCCAGACCACGCATTGCCCCAATTAGCAGTGTGTTTGAAGGGTTGGCGGCAATTATGGATTCATATCGTTGAGCCGCCTGCGCTAACCGGTTGTCTCGCCGTTCAATTTCGGCAAGCAACAGTTCCGTTGCCAGATCTCGTGCGCCGATCGCCGTTGCCCGATAGGTTGCCAGCGTTTGTTTGGCCGCATCCAGTTCACCCTTCTGCATCTGCATTTGAGCGATGCGGAAGTTCAAAAACGGAACATCCACCCCGCTTTGAACCAGTTCCTGGTAAGTGGAAAGCAGTTGGGGATCGGGGGAATCCAGCTTTAACAAAGCCTGGGCCAGCAATCGACGTTCCGTTTGGGCTGACGGAAGGGGTTGCAAAATCCCCTGGAGTTGCTGAGTCAGCTCAGGGCGGGAGATTTGCCCCATCTGCTGGGCCAGAATCAGTTGCTTAATTTTCAACGGGGAGTGGGTTGGCTGTTGTTGAATTGCCTGCTGATAAAGCTGTAAAGCTTCTGCCTGGAAAAAGGAAGCTTCACTCATGACATCGGCAACTTCGATTACAAGTTCCGGTAATGGTTCCCGTGTTTTTTCCAGTACCTGGCGGTAAAGTGTGATCGCCTCCCGATACATCTCCGTATTTCCGGTTGAGCGGGCCATGGCACTCAGCGAACGAGCCAGGGGTAACACCGCTTCTGGCCGATTCCGCAAAGGAGCCAGAACCGCCGCCACCTGTTCCGGCTGGTTGTTGGCTTGATAGGCCACAGCCAAAGCGGTGCGTAGTTCAATAGCCACGGTATCGAGTTGCTTTCGCTGATTAAGGCGCGTTTCCAGGATTTGAACAGCCTCGGCTGTCTTACCCATTGGCTGTAAAGCCTGAGCATAGGCCGTGATGGCAAAGTCAGGAATCGTTTTACCCAAATTCTGATAGCGTTGAAACAGGGCTAGTCCCTGGGAATAATCACCGCTGTAGGTGTAAATTTGGGCGGCTTCTAAAATGACATTGGGTTTTGGATTGGTTTGCAGCAGCGGTTGGTAATCCGCCAGTGCTTCTGAAAACCGTCCCTGATAGCCATACAGCAGTGCCCGTTGCGCGCGCGCCTCATTATCGCTGGGTGTGAGTTGCAACAATTTTGTTAACGCTTCAATGCCCTGGGTTTGCCATTCCGGGCGATAGCCACCCAGTAACCCTATGGCTTTGAGGGCTGTGGGCTGATTGGGGTCCTGTTGCAAAACTTGCTGATAGGTTTGCCAGGCGTTGCTATCCTGCCCAGCCCGTTGATAGGCGATTGCCAATCCCAACCGGGCCTCCAGGGAATTGGGATTGCTGCGCAGCGCTCGTTGAAATGCGGCGATTGCATCATTCACCCAACCCCGATTGAGCAATGCATACCCTTCATTAACTGCCGGGGAAGCGGTTTGGGCGGCCACTGGGGTATTGAACCAGACACCCCCCATTACCAGGCTAACCACCAGGTTGAATAAGAGGAAAAAGGAAGCCGGAGAAATGCCAAAGCTCCGTAACCGTCTTCTCCCGCTTCCTTGCGGTGACCGGCACACCTGTGAACAACGTTCCCCATCCCTGAAAGAGCTATGGAACACATACATGCTCATTCAAACAACCTCCCCAGGACATTAAATTCGGTCTTGATACGAAACCCCATGATGGTTTCCGAAAACTGATTGCGCTCCTGAAACGTCACTCCAACACGCAAAAAGTTAGTGATGGGAATGTCGTAATAGACTTCCAGCACATCGGGAATTTTGTCATCGCGATCGCGCCTTAAATCGTCATTCGATAGTTGCCGACCGTAGGCAATTCCGAGGCGATCGTTGCGGGTAAACAAATCCAGGCGAACCACGCCAAAACTGTAGGTCATTCCACCCTCTCCTAAGCTGATATTGTCATACCAGCCATGACGGGCAAAAAAGCCAAGCTTGAGGCTGGGAACATAATATTCGGCATTGAGGCCAAAAGCATTTTCACGATCATCATCCAGTACCCCAAATCCACCCGGACGGGGAAGGGAATAAATTTCTTCAAATCCTGTGTCTTGACCAGAATCGCGGGATGTGACAAAGGTACCCCGCAAAATGAAAGTGCCAGTGCGAAATCCCGCTTCGGCGGCAACTGAATCCAGGGAAAATCGTCCCAAATTACGGCGAGACGAAAAGCCTGCTGCCTTAATTTCAAAATTGTCTGTCACGCTCCAGTTCATCAGCAATCCTGGTCGGGAAGCCAGACCTGCCGCACTCAAGGCCGGGTTCGTTTGAAACGCACGATTGAAGAAGTGGCTAGCTCCATCCTTTGCAAAACTGTTGCGATCAAAATAGGAGGTTAGATCCATCAGCCCAACTACAAAGCGCAAACCCGGCAGTTGTGCAAACGGGGCATAGGCAAAGTAAAGTTCGTTGAGCCGCAATCCAGTTCCAGGAGAGTCTGAAAATGCATCTCCAGTGGTCAGGTCAACAACTGCACCAAACAGCGCTGTTGGACTGACTGGGTAAAGGGCATTTACCCGCCCCCTTGCCGAAGATTCATCGCCTTGAAGCACATAAACGCCCTGGAGTTGAATTGAAGGTTTGCCCAAAATCTCGCTTCCCTGCCGACGAACATCTGGAAGGGGTTTGGACAGACCTGAATTATCTGAGGGATTGGAAGGTTCGGGGTTTTGTGCGATCGCTCCAAAATTGGAATCTCCGACAGTTCCAGATAAGCCTGGCGATTGAAGGCTGGGTTGAGTGACCGTTCCATCCACATCCAGATGGGAAACAGACTGCTCCAGCACTTTCATTTGAACAGCAGTCTGATTAAACCCACTCAATCCATTACTGTTCGAAAGTGGTTGATCTGAAAGGGTAAGCTCCTGAATAACCGGTATTTCAGAAAGCACCAATGTTTTTGTACTCTGCTGTTCCCAGGTTCTTTCCTCTTTCTGTAAGGCTGATTGAACGGGTGTTGCCAGGGTCGCACTGCTGATCAATGTATTTAGTACACCAGCAGAAATGACACTGAACCAGAACAAGAAATATAAATGAGGCGATCGCGCAATTGCGATTTGACTGATTCGCCCAATATTCAAACCCACCAGACGCTCGTGACTATTCGTTTGTGCATTCATATCAGTCCTTGGCGGTTACGCAACCCAATCCTTGATGGTTTGTAGGTTAGGGATGATTAGTCATAGAAAAGCTCAGGCAATGCTTAGAAGTGTTTAATTTGCACACTCTACGCACACCAAATTCAACAAAAGTTATTGGCTGTCTTAATTGACTGACAAAACTTGTGAAACCCTGGATAATTTGCAGGCTGAGTTGAGAAACTAAACCCAACGCTCAACCTTTGTGAATGTTGGTTTTCGTGACGCTCAACCTAACCTGCGTAAAAAATGTCAGTCAACCAGTGGGCTGTCTTGGGAGATTTGACAGTTTCAGCTTTAAGCCAGACTCAATTCAAAGCTCCAATGCAAGATGTTATAGCAAAGTGCTGAGAATTGAGAACTGCGTGCTGAGCCTGAAAGCTATTTATCACAGCACTTTCAGCCATTTAATTTGCTCTAATCCATTGCACTACTACAATAGTCGATCATTCTTGTCCAGACAAACAAGCTGCCAATCCCTGATCAGGTAACTGATTAACCTGAAGCGACACTCCATAAACCCCTACCAAGTGTCTTCGGTAATTTCAGTGAACCTCCTTCCTTTGTAGTTCAAATCCATCAATCACAAATGAAGGAGAGACCGAAAATGTATAAAAATAGTATGAACTTTAGCGCTTACGCCGCCAGATCGGGAGAAGCATTCGGTTCCCAAACCCAGATCGCGTAACCATTTTTGATACAGGTAATTAGGGCTTGCTGAAAAAAGCAGCAAAGGTTTACTGTGCCTAGTTTTCAAG
>JAIMBL010000156.1 GCA_023511615.1 Leptolyngbyaceae cyanobacterium HOT.MB2.61 | reverse complement strand
GGCAGGGGGTTTCACCCCCTCCACCCCCAAAACCATCTTTAATTTAATTGCACCCAACTACTTATAACTCAGATAGTCAACCAGTTTCAGCTCTCAGCATAGCAGCACCGCAAAGTCTAAATTGATTTAGAAGAAATTATTTTTGAACGTGGAAGAGGTGGTTTTTTCTTGGAAAAACAACGTTTCCAGCTTCATCACTCGTTAAAATCTCAGTATTTTTTGTGAACATTATAAAAACTTTAATCCGTATTATTACTTAAACTGGGGGACTGGGCTAAGCTGAATTTCAGTGAATCAATTTCCGTCATCTAAACCCATTGCATCTGTAGAAAGTGCAGGCACCTATTGCTTCCTATTGAGATACAGCGAGTTTCAAATGCATAAACCACTCTTTAGGCCCTGATTCCCGGTTCCTGGCCCCTTAAAGAGTGTGGCTAACTAACTGAAAAACCCCTGTAAGTTCATAGGTTGCGGGTTAAAAATTTCGCCCCCAGTAGGTGAAAGGGCTGTTGCGATCGCCCCTCACCTTCTCAATCACTCTCTTTGCGCAGCAACTGATTCGTTCGCTGGCGGTCGTTGCTGCTGTTTTAATCATTGACTTTCGTTGGAGCTGCCTACCGTATGGAATTTGCCTACTCTACCAACCAGTGTTCCTTACCTCTCCCTACTGAGCTCCCTTCCTGCCCTCATCCTTCACCCTTCACTTCACTCCTCCCTTGCCGCTCCTCCCTCCCTGGGATTGACCCCACGGTCAACGACCCCCAAAACCCGACTACTGGAACCGCACCCGGAGCAATCGACACTGCGGCAAATTCTGGAACGGGCACCACCAGCAACAATGGCACTATTCCATTGGTCAGTATTACACCGAACGTCGTTCAAAATGAGCGCAACAATGGTGTTACACCATACACTTTTACAGTGACATTGTCGAACCCAGGCTCGCAGGCGATCGCGATTAACTATGCCACCGCAGACGGTACTGCAACGGTTGCTGATCAGGACTACATTGCAGCAACGGGGACTCTCACCTTCGCTCCTGGTGAAACCAGCAAGACTATCATCGTCAATGTCAATGGTGACACCCTGTACGAAGCCAACGAAACCTTTCAGGTGAATTTAACAGGTACCGCAGCGGGTTCTGGCCCCGTCAACTTCGGTAGTACCTCCAGTACAGCAACCATTATCAATGACGAAACCCCTCCCTCCTTCAGCATTAACAATGTCAGCCATAGTGAAGGAACTCGCACGAACAAACTCTACACTTTCACTGTCACTCTGTCCAGTGCTGTTGGGTTGCCTGTGAGCGTCAACTTCGCTACGGTAGATGGCACCGCAACAACCGCTGACAACGATTACATTCTGACCAATGGCACGTTAACTTTCAATCCCGGTGAAACCAGTAAGACCATCAACGTCACCATCGTTGGAGATAGGAAACTGGAAAACACGGAAACATTCTTTGTGCATTTATCAGGTGCAACCGGCAATATAACGATTGCCAATGGTGTTGGGAGGGGAATCATTGCCGATGATGATGGGAATGGACCTGACTTTGACCACGATGGTTCAGCGGATTTCTTCTGGCGCAATGCTGCTACCAGTGAAAATGTCATCTGGTTAATGGATGGCCCCACCCTGGCCTCAGTTTCTAACCTACCTCTGGCCTTTACCGACTGGCGAGTGGAGGGGATGGCAGACTTCAACGACGATGGCGTTACTGACATCCTCTGGCACAACAGCCAAACCCTGGAAACCAGCCTCTGGTTACTCAATGGCTCGTCCTTTGGCACCTTCACCAGTTTTGGACCCGTTGCTTCGAGCTGGCATGTGGAAGCAATTGCTGATTTCAACGGGGATAACTGGGTCGATATCTTCTGGCGCGATCGCGGGACAGGCGAAAACTCCATCTGGTTGATGAAGGGTGCCAGCTTCAGTAGCTTCAGTTTCCTGCCAGCCGTTGCGCCTGTCTGGACAGTCGCTGCTACTGGGGATTTTAATGGCGACAACGACCTGGATATCTTCTGGCGCAATACAGCTACCGGAGAAAATGTCATCTGGCAGTTGAACAATGCCGCTTTTGGCAGCTTTACCAACCTGGTAAGTACCAGTCCGGCTCTGCAAGTTAAAAACGCAGTTGACTTCAACAACGACGGAAACCTCGATATTCTCTGGCGCAACACCGTAACAGGTGAAAACACCATCTGGCTAATGAACGGAGTGAACTTGCAGTCCTTTACAAATCTGGCAATGATTCCCCCCAATTGGCGGTTGGAGCTAACAGCCAACTTTAATAACGACGATAAAGTCGATCTTTTCTGGCGTAACACCGTGACAGGTGAAAATGTCCTCTGGTTGATGGATGGCACAACTGTGAGCACAATCGTGTCCCTACCCACCAATGACCCTGCCTGGCAGATCCAGTGATTTGAGATGTTTGTTGTTAGCGATAAGTCCAGGTTTCAGGCGACAGGCAATGAGCAACAGGCAATCGGAGGGAAGAGGGGAGACGAGTGGCCTGTTGCCTGTCGCCTCTGTTCTATTTTGAAATCAAAAATTTAGAAGCTCTGTCTCTAGCGCTTGGACAATTCCTAAAATTTTCTTTTTAAACCAGTAATGTCAGGAAACTGAGGTAGGATCAATTTCCAATTGACGCAAGAAAAAATTTTCGGAGAATATGTTTCAGATTAATCTATCCTCAATAGAATTGTCTGACTACCTTGAGTTGATAGATTCTATGAACTCTCTGAGAGGCATTTCTGCAACCGTCTCCGGTTTGACAACCTGTCTGCATTTGAGTTTTCCTCACGCGGTGGCCTTTTCCGGGTCATGACTTCCTAACTTATGGAAAGGCAGGTTGTTTGAAGGATTCAGGAACAAGAACCAGGTTTTAAGCCTGTCTTAAAGCTTTCGTATCTTCTTGTCCTAATGCCATAGAACAGTAAACCCAGCTCCTGACGGGGCCGCGTTTTAGGGTTTTCGGACTGTTAACAGATTTTTTTGATGGGTTTTAACTGGCATCTACGGGTTCTGATTTTTGGCATCTACCAGTCCAGCTTGAGTTGGTGCTGGTTGTGAATCAATGGGAGTGAGAAATCTCTCAGTTATTATCCAGACGTGTTTCTTTGGTGACGTGATTTGTTATGAGCCTTACCGATTCATTTTTAGCAGCCTCTCAATCTGCCGCCCTTAGTTTTCCCTCTAACCCTTCTAACCTGCTTGCGGAGGGCACTACTTCCTTAATCGATCGCCCGATTCCCCGCCCCCTCAGTTCCTCGCTTGTTTTTATTGACTCTACGGTTGAAGACTACCAGAGCCTGGTTAGTGGAGTCTCAACTGGAACGGAGGTATACGTCCTCAATTCTGCTCAGGATGCGATCGCCCAAATCACTCAGGTTTTAGCAGGGCGCACTGGCATCTCCAGCCTGCATATCGTTTCCCACGGCGAAGCGGGCGTTTTGAACTTTGGCTCTGCCCAATTGGGACTGGAAACCCTGGCTACCTACAGCAGTGCCCTGCAATCCTGGGCAACCGCCCTGACTCCGACGGCTGATATTTTGCTCTACGGTTGTCACGTGGCAGCAGGCACCCAGGGTCAAACCTTTGTACAGCAGTTAGAAAGACTAACCGGAGCCGACATTGCTGCCTCGATCGACTTGACCGGGAGCGCCGTTTTGGGCGGCAACTGGACTCTGGAGTATGCCACTGGCTCCATCGAAGCCCCCCTGGCATTCCGTTCCAGCACTCTTGCAACCTATGCCTCCACCCTCGACATCATTGTCGAAGAAACCTTTAGTGGTGCTGATGTCAACCAGTTCAACTGGATTTTTGGAACCAGCCGTGCTGGTGCAGCTAATCCATTCCTCACCGCTCGTTCTACCGTTGACCCTTCCCAACCCGGTGGGCTACCCGGCGGTGGTACGGATACCCCTTCTAATGGGGCTTTGAGGTTCACCAACAATGTCACAAATCAGGGGTCTTTTGTTATCTACGATCAGCCTATTAACCGGGCCAGCGGACTGACGATCACCTTCGACCTCTATGCCTATGGCGGAACTGGAGCCGACGGCATCAGCTTCTTCCTGATCGACGGCAGTGCCAACCCAACTACGGCTGGAGGTACTGGCGGTTCCTTAGGCTACTCTTCAAATACCCGTCCGGGAGAAGTGGGACCTGGTATTGTGGGTGGTTACCTGGGAATCGGCTTTGACGAATTTGGTAACTTTTCCACCACGTTTCATGGCAGTAATGGGAATCCAGCTTCTACACCAGACTCTGTTGCCATCAGAGGGAATGAGGCATCTGATTATCGCCTTCTGCAAGTTGCCACTGCCCCAAGCAGCATAGACAACCCTGGTGGAACTGCAACCCGTGCAAACTCCAGACGGCGTGTCCAGATTGATATTACCCCTACGGGGTTGGTCTCCGTTCAGCTAGACCTGAACAATAACGATACTTTTGAAGCGAATGAGGTACTGGTCTCAAACTTTGACGTCACTTCCCAAACCGGGTATAGTGCACCGCTACCACAGACCTTCAAGTTTGGGTGGTCAGCATCGACGGGTGGTTCAACTAACTTCCATGAAATCAATAACTTTAGAACCGAAACGTTCGGTGGAGCTCCTTACATTCCACTGGTTCGGTTTGACCCCACCAGTGGAACCGTCAATGAGGGGGGTACCCTTAATCTGACTGTTAGCCTCGATCTACCAACCAGCAACGAGGTAACTGTGCCGTTGACTCTCTCAGGAACGGCAACCAACGGAACGGACTATACTATTCCCACTTTCATTACGATCGCCCCTGGACAAACCACGGGTACCGTCACCCTGACCGCCATTGATGACCTCATTCCAGAGGGGAATGAAACCGTCATTGTCACGCTGGGAACACCCACAAATGCCGATCTGAATCCAGAGGATACGATCTTCACGGCTACAATTATTGACAATGATGGGCCTGTAACTCCCTCTTTCAGTATCGTCAACAATGTCAGCCGGAGTGAAGGAACCCGTGGCAATAAGATCTATCCTTTTACTGTGACGCTGTCTCAAGCTTTAAGTGAAGCGGTCAGTGTTAACTACACCACTGTTGATGGCACTGCAACGGTTGCTGATAACGATTACATCGCGACAAGCGGCACCCTGACCTTTGCGCCTGGTGTTACCAGCCAAATTATTAACGTCACTGTCGTTGGGGATCAAATTCTGGAAGGCACCGAGCGCTTTACGGTGACACTGTCCAACCCAACCGGGGGGGGCACTACCATTGCGAATGGGGTTGGGACGGGCATTATTGGTGATGACGACGGTAATGGCCCCGACTTTAACCTGGATGGCAATGTGGATATCTTCTGGCGCAGGGAAGCGACGAATGAAAACCAGATCTGGCTGATGAACGGAGCTACCTTTGCTGACTTTACCGTCTTGCCACCGGCTGCTGCGGAATGGAGTCTGGAAGGCTATGGAGATTTCAATGACGATGGCGTCGATGATATCTTCTGGCACAACAAGAACACGCTGGAAACGGTGATTTGGGTGATGAACGGACCAGTCTTTGGAACGTTCACGAACCTGCTACCGGTCAGTGCTGGTTATCAGGTTGCTGACATTGGCGATTTCGATGGAGATAATAAAATCGATATTCTGTGGCGTAACAGTGTCACAGGAGAAAATGCGATCTGGTTAATAGATGGTACGTCGATCCGTTCAATCTCAGTTCTGACCTCTGCTTTGCCAAGCTACACGATCGCAGACGTAGGTGATTTTGATGGTGATGGGGATTTGGATCTTCTGTGGAGAAACCATACCACTGGAGAAACGTCTTTCTGGCTATTAAATAACGCAGCCTTTGGTACCTTCACCGTTTCAGCGATCGCCCAACCAACCTTCAAGGTCATCGACACCGCCGATCTGGACGGCGATGGGGATCTGGACATCCTCTGGAACAACACCAGCACGGGTGAAACTGTGGTTTGGATCATGCAAGGCACCACGATCGAGTCGACGGTCAGCTTGGCCTCCGCCTTCACCTGGACTGGCATCAGTATCCTTGACCTGGAGCGAGATGGTGCCCTGGAGTTCTTCTGGCGTAACTACAACACCGGTCGGAACGTGATCTGGCGAATGGATGGCACCAGCATTGCAGGAACTGAGGAACTGCTGGCTGCTGTGCCAGAATGGGAGCCCATTTTGGATGACTAGTGTTGCAAACACTAAATTTTGCAACATGTAGATTTTGCAACATGGGGGTTTGGGGGCTCCGCCCCTAAGGCAGGGATTCCACCCCTCACCCCCAACAAAACTTTCCTTTTTCGTTGCAAACGCGTAGTCGAGGGTTGGCGCGATCGCTCCGCTCTGCCCTCCGATCCTAATCCATTTCCTTGATGACCTTCTTCTGCGATACCCATAAGGAACTGAAGGAAACCCTCTGCCCTCCGATTCTAATCCATTTCCTTGATGACACTGGCTCTCAAGCAGCAAGAACAGTTCAAGAACCTGGAAAAGGAAATCCTTGGGGATCGATCTTAATCATTTGTAACCCATTCAGTGATAAGCTAATCAGTGGCAAATCACCATAGCTAAACACAGAGTAGGGCGTGAGCATGGCCACCGCAGAGAAGACAAGTACTGGTTATATTACGCAGATTATTGGTCCCGTCGTTGACATTAAGTTTCCAACGGGTAAACTGCCTGAAATTTACGATGCACTCCGAATTGAAGGCACCAATCCGGCTGGGCAACAGGTTGGTGTGACTTGCGAAGTACAGCAATTGCTGGGCGATCGCCAGGTGCGAGCCGTAGCCATGAGTTCCACCGATGGTCTCATTCGGGGTATGGAAGTGATTAGCACTGGCGCCCCTATCAGTGTCCCTGTTGGCACAGCTACCCTTGGTCGCATCTTCAACGTATTGGGTGAGCCCGTAGACAACAAAGGTCCCGTGGACATGTCTAAGACCATGCCCATTCACCGTTCTGCCCCCAAACTGACAGAACTGGAAACCAAACCGTCCGTGTTTGAAACGGGCATCAAAGTGGTAGACCTGCTGACTCCCTACCGTCGAGGTGGAAAAATTGGACTGTTTGGCGGAGCCGGGGTTGGTAAAACCGTCATCATGATGGAATTAATCAACAACATTGCAACCCAGCACGGTGGAGTGTCGGTGTTTGGTGGAGTGGGCGAACGCACCCGCGAGGGAAACGACCTCTACAACGAAATGATCGAATCGGGAGTCATTGATAAAGATAATCCCAGCAATTCCAAGATTGCACTGGTGTATGGGCAGATGAATGAGCCCCCCGGTGCCCGGATGCGGGTTGGATTGTCTGCGCTCACCATGGCCGAATACTTCCGGGATGTGAACAAGCAAGACGTACTGCTGTTCATCGACAACATCTTTCGCTTCGTGCAAGCTGGTTCTGAAGTATCTGCTCTGCTGGGCCGGATGCCTTCCGCGGTAGGATACCAGCCAACCCTGGGTACGGATGTAGGCGACCTGCAAGAGCGCATCACTTCTACCCTGGAAGGTTCCATCACTTCCATTCAGGCCGTGTACGTGCCTGCAGACGACCTGACCGACCCGGCTCCTGCGACTACCTTTGCTCACCTGGATGGAACCACTGTGTTGTCCCGTAGTCTGGCAGCGAAAGGGATTTATCCCGCTGTAGATCCCCTGGGTTCTACCTCCACAATGCTTCAGCCTAGTGTTGTGGGCGATGATCACTACAACACCGCCCGTGCGGTGCAGTCTACCTTGCAACGGTATAAGGAACTGCAAGACATCATCGCCATCCTGGGTCTGGATGAGTTGTCTGAAGATGATCGCTTAACCGTAGCTCGCGCCCGTAAGATTGAACGTTTCCTGTCTCAACCATTCTTTGTGGCAGAGGTGTTTACGGGTTCTCCTGGTAAGTATGTGCCGCTGGAAAAGACCATTGAAGGCTTCAAGCGTATCCTTTCAGGGGAACTGGATGAGCTGCCCGAACAAGCCTTCTACATGGTGGGTGACATTGAAGAGGCGATCGCGAAAGGCGAGAAACTCAAGGCAGAAGCTAAATAAGTTAGCTATGAGTTTACAGTTTTGAGTTTTGGGTGTGCCTTTGTGACTCAAAACTCAAAACCCAAGACTCAAAACTCAGGAGATAGATTCATGACACTTACTGTTCGTGTGATTGCTCCAGACAAAACGGTCTGGGATTCGGAAGCGGAAGAGGTAATTCTTCCCAGCACCACAGGTCAATTGGGTATTTTAACAGGTCACGCGCCCTTGCTCACCGCTCTAGATACAGGTGTGATGCGGGTTCGCGCCGATAAAAATTGGGTGCCCATTGTGCTGATGGGCGGCTTTGCTGAGGTTGAAAACAACGAAGTCACCATTCTGGTGAATGCCGCCGAGCGGGGTGACACCATCAATAAAGAAGAAGCCCGCGTTGCCTTTGCTGAGGCAGAAGCCAAGCTTAACCAGGCACAGTCCAGTGACGATCGCCAGAAGCGAATTCAAGCAACTCAAGCCTACAAACGCGCCCGTGCCCGCTTTCAAGCTGCTGGCGGCATGGTTTCCTGATTGGTTAAACTACTTGCAACTCATCATATTTATTAATTTGTTGCGATCGCTTCCTTTTCGTGGGGCGATCGCTCTTTATCACCGCCAATATTCCTGGCTCTCCTGAGAGTTTAGTGATAAGCGATGCGTATCACTAAAACAAAATCGGTAGACCTGACAAGGTAATGATGAGCGGCACTAGCCGCCAGCATTAACGACTCAAAAATCATTACGATTTGGGCACTACCCAAAATCAATATTCCAGGGATGGTGTTTAGATGACGCAAGCTACTCTTTCACCCGCAAGTCAGGAGAACCATATTCCTGAGACTGAGTGGAAGCTTGAATAAGCCATTTTATTCTTCGTTCTCGAACACGATTCCCCTATTCTGCAAGGTAATCGGGGTTCTTTTCTGGAAATGGTGATCGCTTAGAATTTGGGTAGTTCAGGTTCAAGTGCCCTATGGCTCAGTCCAATGACCTCCCCTCGCGCATGGGCCGTGCTGAAGACAACATTATTGATCTTAGCCTCGCGGCCAGTGCCCTCTTACAAGCCACTGAAAAAAACTCAGCCGACATTCCGGCTCTCATCGAAGTTAGCCGCCACAACAGTGAGGGAATCTCGGCCCTACGTGAGGCAACAGCCGCCTTGCAGGTTTCTCAACTGCGAACCGAAGCCGCCCTACAGGTATTTCAACAACATACAGACGAAGCCATTGAGCGCCTGACTGCCAGCAATGAACGGTTGGAGGCATTGTTTGAGTATTTGATTCGGCGTGACCAGGGGCGATCGGAATCGGTGTCATCGCTCCTGATCCTTTAACTCAACAATTGCTTAAGGATTGGGTGCCAACCAGGCGTAAGATAGGGGAGGTGTAACTCAAGCACTGAACCGTGAAAGCAATCTCTCTCCTTGGCTCCACTGGATCGATTGGCACCCAGACGCTGGACATTGTGACCCACCACCCTGACCAGTTCCGTGTTGTGGGGCTGGCAGCCGGAAGCAATGTGGAAATGCTGGCCCAGCAGATTCGTCAGTTTCGCCCGGCGATCGCGGCCATTTGCGAAGGGGAGAAACTACCTGATCTGCGAGCAGCTCTGGCTGACCTTTCTCCCCAACCCATCCTTCTGGCAGGAGAGGAGGGGGTGATTGAGGTGGCCCGCTACGGCGAAGCGGATGTGGTGGTTACTGGAATTGTGGGTTGTGCCGGACTGTTGCCCACGATCGCGGCGATCGCAGCCGGAAAAGACATTGCCCTGGCAAACAAGGAAACGCTGATTGCTGGAGGACCAGTGGTGTTGCCACTGGTAGAGAAGCACCGTGTCAAACTGCTGCCCGCCGATTCTGAGCATTCTGCCATCTTCCAGTGTCTTCAAGGAGTTCCAGACAGAGGGCTGCGCCGAATCCTGTTGACCGCTTCCGGGGGAGCCTTCAGAGATTTACCCGTTGAGAAGTTAGAACAGGTGACGGTTGCCGATGCCTTGAAACATCCTAACTGGTCAATGGGACGCAAGATCACCATTGACTCCGCTACCTTAATGAATAAGGGGTTAGAAGTCATCGAAGCTCACTTTCTGTTTGGGATGGACTACGACCAGATTGAAATCGTCATCCATCCGCAAAGCATTATTCACTCGATGATCGAGTTGCAGGATACTTCAGTCCTGGCTCAGCTAGGCTGGGCTGATATGCGGCTTCCCCTACTCTATGCGCTTTCTTACCCAGAACGGATTTATACCGATTGGGAACCCCTGGATCTGGTGAAAGTGGGTAGCCTGACCTTCCGCGAACCGGACCACCAAAAATATCCCTGTATGAAATTGGCCTATGCAGCAGGCCGGGCTGGAGGATGTATGCCAGCGGTACTCAATGCCGCCAATGAACAGGCAGTCTCCCTCTTCCTGGAGGAGAGGATTCGGTTTTTGGATATTCCCCGATTGATTGAGCAGGCGTGCGATCGCTACCAGATCCACAACCGCACCCATCCTACCCTGGATGACATTATCAGTGCCGATCAGTGGGCCCGGGAGGAAGTACTGGCCACCTGTGACCACCATCCCTCAGTCATTTCGGTAGGATAGGGGCCAGTGCGTTGCTGAATCTGGGAATAAGAAAGGTGCTGGATAATTGAAACGAAGTTTCAATTCACCCTGCTTTTCAACAAACCCCAGGGCCAGTGGATTGTGGTTTGAGTCATGGCATACATCTGGGGCTGTTACCACTGGCAATCAATGGAAATTTCTGCAACGCCATCTGCAATCGCTGGTTTTGTCAATCGACAATGCATGCCTACTATCTTCGCCGTTCTTGCAATTTTCGGTAAACAGCTTTCAGGTCAACTCTGTGGTGAGCCAGGGCAACCAGTGTGTGATAGAAAAGGTCAGCCACTTCTCCGGCAATCGCGTCTGGATCCTCATCCTTAAAGGCCATCACCACCTCTGCGGCTTCTTCGCCAATCTTTTTCAAGATTTTGTTGTCCCCCCCATCAAACAGTTTGCAGGTATAGGAGGTTTCTGTGGGATGGTCGCGGCGATCGCAGACCACCTCATAGACCTGAGACAGGGTGTCTGCTGGTGGTGGCTGAATGTGGCTGTTGACCCTATGGAAACAACTCCGTTCTCCAGTATGGCAGGCGATGTCTCCCATCTGTTCAACACTAATCAACAGGCAATCGCTATCACAGTCATAGCGAAGAGACTTCACAATCTGAAGGTGCCCAGAGGTTGCCCCCTTGTGCCAGAGCGCCTGCCGCGATCGACTCCAGAACCAGGTTTCCCCCGTATCTAAGGTCTTCTGCAAAGACTCCCGGTTCATCCAGGCCATCATCAGCACTGTGCCATCCAGGTAATCCTGCACAATGGCCGGAACGAGTCCGCGATCGCCGTATTGAATGGCATCCACTGGAATTGATTGGTGCGGTTCCATTGCCTCAAAAGTCCCAAAGTCAGTGTTTTGATCTTACCGACTCCGGGGATTAGGTCAATTCTCGATACAAATCGATGTCGCAAACTTTTGTTCAAGATTTTCGACGTTAGAGTATGGTATCAAAACTACACTAGCTACCAGCCCTTCACCATCGTGATTTTGACAGGTTTCCTAAGCCTGGAAAAAGTAATTCAAACTCCTTCTCTCCTCGCCCTTCTCCCTAATAGGATGAGTATTGCAAGTCTCCCTTCCTCTCTCCCCCATGTCAGAGTTCCTCCCATCAAATGCCAGGGAATTAAGACGAAGCTCGTCCCCTTCATCTTTAGCAGCATTCAATGGACTTCAACAGAAACTGCGAGATGGGTTGAACCTTTTTTAGGTTCGGGAGTCGTCTTATTCAACCTTGCTCCTGAACGGGCACTGGTAGCGGATACTAATCAACACATCATTGCGTTGTATCAGGCAGTTCAACGTGGTGAGGTAAATCGGGAAGCGGTACGGTCGTTTCTCAAGCAGCAGGGAAAAAAGTTAGAAGAGATGGGTGAGCCTTACTATTACGAAGTCCGGGAACGCTTTAATGCAGAGGGGTCTCCACTGGACTTTCTGTTTTTGAACCGGGCCTGCTTTAATGGCATGATGCGGTTCAATCGCCAGGGGGAATATAACGTTCCCTTCTGCCGCAAGCCTCAACGCTTTACCCAGAGCTACATTACGAAGATCGCCAACCAGGTAGACTGGATTGCCAGACAGATGGCTGGTAAGAACTGGGAATTTCAAGTTTGTCACTGGCAAGAGGTACTCAGCAAAGCCGCCGCAAATGATTTTGTTTACCTTGATCCTCCCTATATCGGACGTCATACCGATTATTACAATGCCTGGGGTCTGAAAGAGGCAGAAGACCTGGCCTCTGTTACCCGAAACCTCCCCTGCGGCTTTGCTGTTTCTATGTGGCTGGAAAATCGGCACCGCAGAAATAACCACATTCAACAGTGTTGGGCCGGATTAGAAGTCAGAGTCTGCCAGCATTTCTATCATGTCGGAGCAAAGGAAGATTGGCGGGGGGCGATCGCAGAAGCTTTGATCATCAAACCAGAATTTGCGGCAATGCTTAGTTAAGCGGCAATGGTTAGTTATAGCTATAGCCACCAGGCTTAGGACGGGGTGCAGGGGTGGAACCCCTGGC
>JAIMBL010000155.1 GCA_023511615.1 Leptolyngbyaceae cyanobacterium HOT.MB2.61 | reverse complement strand
CTTGCACTTTAGCAGACTTGATCCCGCTTGAAAACTAGGCACAGTAAACCTTTGCTGCTTTTTTCAGCAAGCCCTATCTACGGTAACCTCAGCCACGCTAACAACTATGCTCAGGATTTGCTGAGGCTCCTGAAACGATACCAGGAACACTATCCCAACCCAGATCCTGAACTACAGGCAGAGGCAGAGGAAATTGACCTTGAGTTTCTGGTGGAAGACATGCCCCGATTACTGGCCTCTATGAAGGTGGGAGCCGATCGCATCAAATCTATCGTGTCATCTCTACGCAATTTCTCCCGTATGGATGAATCGGAAGTGAAAGCGGTCAACATTCACGAAGGCATCGACAGCACCCTGATGATTTTGCAGAATCGGCTGAAAGCCAAGCCCGACCATCCTGAAATTCAGATTATTAAGGAGTATGGCGACCTGCCCCTGGTTGAATGCTACGCAGGGCAGATGAACCAGGTATTCATGAACATCCTGACCAACGCCCTTGATGCAATTGAGGAAGTGATCGCAGACAGGCAATGGGGAACAACTCAGGGAGGCTATTGCGAGCTGCCCACCATTACCATTCGCACTCAGGCAATTGATAAAGACTGGGTCAAAATTAAAATTGCCGACAATGGCCCAGGCATTCCCATCGAAGTACAAAAGCAGTTGTTTGAACCCTTCTTCACCACCAAGCCCATTGGCAAAGGAACCGGACTGGGGCTGTCCATTAGCTATGACATCGTTACTGAAAAGCACGGTGGTGAATTGCAGTGCTTTTCCAGCCCTGGCAATGGAACCGAGTTTGTGATTGAAATTCCGGTCTCTCTAGGCCAAAAAAGGATTTCTAGCGGTAGTCATTGTGGTTAGGATGGGGTGCAGGGGTGGAACCCCTGGCTGGGGGGGAAGCCTCCACTCCCTCTCTAATTCCAATGTCCTAACGCACCTATGTCAAGCTATCGTTGCTTACCAGTGATAATCCTGCCGCTTTGTGAATCGATAGGGACCCATCATCGCTCCCCAGATAACTTTCCCAGTCTCGGTGTCAATTCCCTTGTCGTAGCTGAGAAATTCCTCTGGCCTGGCCTCAAATCCCAGGGACACCTGCCGAACTTCACCATTGAAGCTAAAGTAGCAGGGAGTATTGGGTGGGGGAGACGCTACAAATACTGATGGTTGCGGCTCGGTAACATCAAGAACACAACCGGGTAAAAGCTCAATCTGTTCATTGGTAAGGGTTTTGAGAAGTTCCGGGTTGGCACCTGCTCCGCTAACTGCACTCGGATCTTTGAACGCATAGTATTGCACATGCAACGGGCGCTGGGTGTCGCTGGTTTGTCTCAACCTCATTAATCTCTGACGATAGGGCTTGTCCGGGTTCAAAACATTGGCCTGCTCAGCAAACAAGGTCAGGCTATCTTCTGTGAACAGGGGCACAGGACGCTGCCACAGCCGCAGATGGACATACCAGATGGGTTCAGCGATCGCCTGCTCACGATTATCAAACTCGCCTGCCATATAGCGAGCCAGCATCAGAAGGGAAGAGGAAAGGGACATAGAGTATAGACAAGTTAAGTTTTGAGTTCGAGCGTCAACCTAATAACTCATATCTCACAACCTGGCTCTTTTTTCCAAAACTTGGCAAACTTGCCCTCAAGCGCGAAAATGGGGAGTGTCGCCCACATGAATTTCTGCTGTGAATAACGTCCGCACCGTTTCCGATACCAAGCGAGCTTTTTACACGATCCACACCCGCCCTATCAACTCAATCTACCGTCGGGTTGTGGAAGAGTTGATGGTAGAAATGCACTTGCTGGCGGTTAATGTGGACTTCGCCTACGATCCAATTTATGCCCTTGGCGTCGTCACCTCCTTCCATCGCTTCATGCAGGGGTACCGCCCCGAACAAGACGTCGCTTCTATCTTTGATGGGTTGTGTAAAGCAATTCAGGACGATCCCAACCGCTATCGGCGTGACGCTGAGCGACTGGAAGCACTGGCAAAGCGGTTGTCTTCTCAGGAACTGATTGCCTGGTTGGAACAGTCGTTGCCTGTTCCTGATGCAACCGATTTACAAAATCAGGTGAAGGCGATCGCCCACAATCCCAAATTCAAATACAGTCGTCTATTTGCGATCGGGCTTTTTACCCTGCTAGAACTATCTGACCCCAATCTGGTGAAAGAGGAATCCAGGCGCACAGAAGCGCTGCAAAAAATTTGTACCGCTCTAAACCTTCCTGAAGATAAGCTGCAAAAGGATCTGGATCTGTACCGCAGCAACTTAGAAAAAATGGCACAGGCCCGCATCGTAATGGAAGATGCCCTTCGGGCAGAGCGCAAGAAACGGGAAGAGCGCGAGAAAGCCAAATCGGCAGCAGCCTCATCCAGCCTTTCAGACTCTCCAGAAACAAAGGGAGAGGCTTAACATCTTATTTCAGTTTTAAGTGTTTAAGTGAGATACATCTTTTAAGATAGTAAGATAGGGGGTGATGTGTAGCAGTTCTCTCTTCTCACCTTCGCTTCAAACGAGGTGGACTGAATGGTGGAACCTCTTGCCTAGGGGCTATGCTCCCCCCTCCTTTTTTACAAAAAATTAGGGCGCCTGACTTTGAAAATAACCCCCTCGATTTCTCACCCAGAGAAACTTTACAAAAGACTCGCTAAAATCTTGAAGTTTTTTATACAATTTTTGGAGTATTACTCTTTTATTCTGGCCTTTGCTTTCATAGACTGGTGTTCTGTCGAGAAAATTTTGATGGGTAGTAGACCCTCAAAACTTGACCCTCATTGACTTCCTGGGTATTCGCCTACCTATCCAAGTTAAATTTGACAGAACACTAGTAATGGCGAGATCGGGGTGGCTCAAACCTGCAACATTTAATTTTTGATGTGCCGTAATGCTGGCTAAAAGGTTTACCATCTCACTGCTACTTGCGACGATGGCTACAATGGGCGTCGCTTTTCCCAGTTGGACTTTGCCCCTCTCTCCGGGCGATCGTGTCCGTTTGTTTACCCCTCTCGATGATGAGCTGCCCCCAGGCAGTAGCTTTCGCCTGAGTGGACTATATGAAGTGAACCTGGATGGAACGCTTCAAGTTCCTTTCCTTGATCCTCAACCTGCCGCGGGTTTGGAAGTAGCTCAAGTTGAGAAAAACCTGGCAGATGCCCTGGTGCAGAAAGGGTTCTTCCGTCGTGAGTTTCTAGAACTGAGCGTTAAAGTTACTCGTTGGGCTCCTATTTACGTAACAGTTTCAGGAGATGCTTTTCGACCAGGACGGGTTCTGCTCAATGCGATCGCCAGCGATGAAAGAGATGGGGCGTTTCAACCTGTCACGGAGGAGGCGATCGCAGGCAATTACCCACCAGAACGTTATCTCACCGCAGCTATTCGTCAGGCGGGTGGATTAAAACCCACCGCTAATATTCGGCAGATTCGCCTAATCCGCGGAAAGCAGGAAAGGGTATTTGACCTCTCAGGCGTGGTTACCGGGCAACCGGTTCCAGATGTCCCTCTAGTTGCAGGAGATCAGGTGGTCATCCCCAGGTTGGCGATCGCCCAAA
This sequence comes from Leptolyngbyaceae cyanobacterium HOT.MB2.61, assembly GCA_023511615.1. Classification (GTDB taxonomy): domain Bacteria; phylum Cyanobacteriota; class Cyanobacteriia; order Leptolyngbyales; family Leptolyngbyaceae; genus Leptothermofonsia. The sequence goes on along the minus strand of JAIMBL010000155.1, from coordinate 9,220 downwards.
ACGAATTGGTTCGTCCATCTCAGCTAACCCCCACCCAAATTCCGGTTTTGCTGTCAAACTTGACGGCACCCCATACTCCCAATCAGGGCAAGGGGGGGCAGATTTTGAACCTGGAATATGGTACCCGCCTTTCCCAGGTTGCTATTGCGGCAGGCTGTGCTGGGGGAACCCGATCTACCCATGCCAGGCGTAAAGTTGCCCTGGTTCGGACTGATCGCCTGACAGGCGAAACCAACGTCATTGATCGCCCTGTAGAACGGCTATTAAACAATGCCTCTAACGATAGTGAAAATCCCTTTCTGATGCCGCAGGATGGGGTAGTTTGTTACGATTCAAAGGTCACAAACATTGCGAGCATTCTTCGCACCGTCGGCACGATCTTTAGCCCTTTCTTCCTGATTCCGGGGTTGTTCAGGCATGACGAATGAGTATCCACCCATTCCGCCTTCTGTACTGGCAGCCTCCATTGACCGTGGCAGAAAATTGCGTTATCTGGCTCTAGCTCTGGCAGCAAACTTCTCAATCTGGGGCATTACTCTTTTTCTGCTAAAGGACTCTCCCCGTGAATACACGAGCCAATGGTCGATTATGGTGTTAGGGAAGGTATCAAAATCAGCTTCTGGTGAAGGCCATGGCTCAACTGCATCTACTTCTGCTGCCAGTGAGTCCGGGAATTTCAAAGCAAGCTACAAACTGATTGCAACAACAGATAGTGTTCGCAAAGCTGCCGCTGCTAAAGTGGGGATGACAACCGATCAGTTTGGGCAACCCCAGGTTCAACTGCTTCCAGGCACCGAACTAATGACCTTTGCCATTACTGGTTCTACTCGCCAGGAAGCGTAGAAAAAAGCCTATGCTTTACACGAAGCTTTTCAGGAACGGTTGAACCAGTTGCGCATACAGTATGCAGAAGAACAGGAAGCTGGGGTTGAAAATACCCTCAGTGTTGCCAGAAAGAAGTTGGAGGCTGCCCAGTTTCGCCTTTCGGACTATAAGGTGCGGGCGGGTTTAGCGTCTAAGGACCAGATTGATGAACTTGCCAACAATATCGAAGCTTTGAGGCGGCTGCGGGCAGAAGCTGCGGCCCAACAACGGGATGCCAGCATCCGGGCAAGACGACTGGCGACTGATTTAAACATATCTCCCAACCTGGCTTCGGAAGCATTTACCCTGCAGGCAGACCCATTATTTCAGCAGCATCTAAGGGAATACAGTGAAGCAACAGTAAGTCTAGCCAATGTTTCTACCAAGCTGGGACCTAATCATCCGATTGTAGTACGAGAAACGGCTCGTCAGTCCTCTGCACAGACTGCATTGCTGGAGCGGGGTGAGGCATTGTTAGGGCATGCAGTGGATCTGGCGGCGATCGCTCGTCTGAATACAGGCAGCAGTTCCCAGACCATCACTCCCCGTGAAGATTTGTTCAAACAAATTATCAACCACAACCTGGAGCAGCAAGCCCTCGCTGCTCGCGTGCAGGAACTGGATCGTCAGCTTTACCAACTAGAGCAACGGCTTAATGTTCTAGCTCAGCGTAATTCAACACTGGATGCGTTAAATCGGGATATGCAGATTGCGGAAGCCATTTTTTCGTCTAAGCTGGCAGGGTTGGATGCCAGCAGTATTCCTATCTTCAACTCCTATCCACCCATTCAAATGGTTGCTGACCCTACTCTGCCAGAAAAAGGCGTGGTTCCCAGGCAAAAACCCTACTTTGTCTTTGCCACAATTGCTTCTTTGCTGACAACTGCTGGGCTATTACTACTTTATCTACGCAAAATTCCTCCCTTTCAACGATGGCTGCATCAACATCAAGTTTCTGGGGCTATTTGATATACCAGATAGCAAATGGTAAGGAAAGGGAGAGGTACAGTATAAAGCATTATCCCGGGCGGTTCACTCCATCGCGATCGCCACGCCTCGCTCATACCGGGTCACATTCTCACCACAGGAAACTAACACTCCAACGGGCAAAACCTCAACTTCAACCCCAATTTCAACTGCTTTCAAATTTAATAGGGATACTTTCCAACTGGCGGGACGTAGAGTCCAGGAACTGGCCGCTAAATCTGGGTAAATCATTTGAGGCAGGTAGGTGACTCCAATCACATTAAATTCCCTACCGTACTGCTGAAGCAGCCGTTGAACTTCGCACCAATCGTAAATCAGGCTCTGGCATGCCTCTGCCTTGCAGCCAATGAGTTTAGCACCCAACAGCCAGGTGAGCCTGGCGCAAATTTCTTCTAAACGGGAGCGATCGCCCCTCAACAAAGCGGCTTCCTCTGGCAAAAGAGCCGTGTTGGTCGTCGGCATCCAAAGTTCGAAACAGGCGTAGGCATCAATTGGGATAGTGGTGAGCTTTAAGTGCGGTGCTAATCCAAGGGGGTTGGGAGCAACTGCCAGTTCAGCTGGTATGAAGGAGTCAATCATCGCCTGAGATTCTGCTCGCAACTATTATGTAGGTTTCCCCCCAGCTACAGATAACTGCTAGAGGCAATTCGTATCCAGCATGACCTTTCTCAGATTCAATTACGTTCAGCAGCTATAAAAAATGAGTAAAGTCTCATTAAAATCTGATGGGCCGCTGTTGCATATCCTAATGCCACTCTACAACCACTCCTTAAGAGAGTCTAATATGGATAAAGCTCAAGCGTCTTTCACAGCCCTCCACTATGATGAATCAGGCTATTGCGAACGCAACCGCCCTGGATGAAAAGCTCTCAGCACGCCACATCGATCTCGACCCTGGCGGGTATTTCATCATCTACTTAAACCGAGATGAGGGGTTAATTTGTGCTAAACACTACACAAACGTGATTAACGATCGCGGTCTTGCCTGCGACCCGGAGACTGGCAAACCTTTCCCCTGCGATCAAAAGGTTGAGCGCACACCCAGTCGAATTTACAGCGGCAGAACTGCCAAGGAAATCTGTGTACAACTGTTCGAGGAAATTCACCCCTGTCCAGTGACCCGTCTGGATCACGCTGCTTACTTAGGACGGGAATTCCAACGAGCCGAAGTTGCTCTGTTTACTGGACAGGAGTACGTCCAGGATTAGGGAAATAGTTGTTAACATTCCACACGCCGGTGCGCCCTCTGAGTGAAAGAAATTAGATGTACTGGTAAGTATGTATGCTTATCGAAAATCTAATTTCTTAGGAGCCGTTAGTAAAGTAAGGGGCTGAGCGCAAGGTACTCTTTTATCTCAAACAAAACTCCCGGAATTGATCTTGTTTTGGTAATAAGCTTCGCTATCGCCAAACTCCCAGGAGAGTCTCATCGCTCTTGTATGTAGAGGTAGAAGTAGTATGTTGCCATTGGGACGATTGTGGCAACGACCAGGAAAGTGATGACCCAGAAGGTTGCATTGCTGGCTTTGGTTTCTTCTGGGGTTGCAAAGGTGCCCTCCACCTGAACGTTATCTTCAACAACGGGGGGACCGGGATCTGGCCTGCCAGAGAGAACAGCAACCAGGCGATCGCTTGCCTCCAAAAACGCCTGATTGTACCGATCGCCTTGCTTCAGTGGTACTAACACCGTTTCCTGGGCGACACTTTGAGCAATTTCATCGGGCATCACTTCTTTTACCTTGTCACCTGTCCGAATGCCCGTATTGTTTGTCTGGCTATCAATAACCAGGAGAACCTGATTTGCCTGGGCTTCGGAGGTTGGAAACCAGCGTTCAAACAACTTCTCGGCAAAACTCTGGGCTGTTTCCCCATAATCAAGCCGATGAATGGTTACAAATCGGACTTCGTAGCCTGTATTTTTAGCCAATCTCTCCAGGTCCGCACTAATTTTGCCTTCATTGAGGCGGCTCAAAATTTCAGCTTTATCAACAACCCAGGTTGTGGGAGCCAAATCAGGAACTTCATAAACACTCGTTGCGTTAGCAGGGGTAGCCAAAATTTGGCTAGCCAGGAGAGCAGCAACTATTGCCAGAAGCAGTCGTTTTAGTGAAACTTTCCAGTTTTTGGACTGATTGAGGAGCCGTTTCATATGAACCAGATTGAAACCGTATTTAGAGAATACTACTTTTCTTAACAAAGATGAGAGAGCGATCGCTCAGAAGTGGTTTGAAAATGATGGACTGTAAACTTTATGCAAACGTTTCTTTAGTGGATAGGGAAAAAGAAGCCTGTTAAACAGGTTAAGGTGAATTCATGGAGCGGAGCAAGACCAGAACAACGGTTTGGGTTGTAGAACAGGGGATGGCGCGATCGCGCGCTGACCAGCTTGCCACAGAGGAACCGCTGGAAATCCGCCTGGCAGAGTCTCGTCGTGTGATCGCCATTACCATGCGCACTCCCGGAGCTGATCTTGAACTGGCTGCCGGATTCCTTTACAGCGAGGGTATCATTCAACAGCGGCAGGACATTCGCCGTATTAGCTACTGTATTGATCCCAGCGTAGACGGCAAACAACGTTACAACACTCTGAATGTTGAATTGCGAGAAGACCTGGTTCCCAATCTTCAGCCTCTAGAGCGACACTTTTATACCACCAGTGCTTGTGGCATTTGTGGCAAGACCAGCCTGGAGTCATTAAAAATTCGGTGTGACAAGATTTCTGCCGCTGACCCGATAGTCCCGGCAACAGTACTCTATTCCCTTTCCGAACAGCTACAGACAGCCCAGGGAATATTTCGGGCAACAGGTGGGCTGCATGCGGCAGCTCTTTTTAGTGCTGAGGGCAAACTGCTGATGTTACAAGAGGATGTTGGACGGCACAATGCTTTAGATAAGCTGATCGGAGCAGCATTGTTAACCGGTGAACTTCCTCTTGCAAACCACATTGTTATGGTCAGTGGCAGGGCCAGCTTTGAGATCATGCAAAAGTGTCTGGCGGCCAGGGTTGGGATCGTCTGTTCAGTTTCGGCTCCCAGCAGTTTAGCAGTTGCTTTGGCGCGGGAATTTGATATGACGCTGGTTGGCTTTTTACGAGGAGAACGTTTCAATATCTACGCAGGCAAGGAGCGGATTGCTCTGGAAGCTTAGCTGGAGAACCATCTATGCCCATTCAACGCTCACTCTGGCAAGAATTAGAGATGGAGGATTGGCAACAGGGGCGGGCATTGTCCCTGGCTGATGCAGAGGTAAGCTGGTATCCTCAGGCATTTACATTGGAGGAGAGTGACCAGTTTCTGGCAAAACTGTTGGATGAGATTGCCTGGAAGCAGGAGTCTATCACTTTGTTCAAGCGAAAAGTTTTGCTGCCCCGGTTGACGGCCTGGTATGGCGATCGTGGCAAAATTTACACCTACTCCAACCTGACAATGGAACCAGAACCGTGGACTCCTGCTTTGCTGAAGATTCGGTCAAGGGTGGAAGAGATTGCCCGCACTACATTCAACAGTGTTTTGCTCAACCTCTACCGCGACGGCAGGGACAGCATTGCCTGGCACAGCGACGACGAACTCGAACTTGGGAAAAATCCAATCATTGGTTCTGTAAGCTTTGGAGGAACCCGTCGGTTTATACTGCGCCACCGATTTCACAAGCCTTGGAAAGGGGCGATCGACCTGACTCACGGCAGTTTCCTGCTGATGCGAGGACCTACCCAACATTTCTGGCAGCATCAGGTTCCCAAGACCCGCAAACCTGTACAACCCAGAATCAATCTGACCTTCAGGCAAATCCTGTCGGGGTCAGACCTGCGTCCTGAGCCAGGCAAAGACTTCACGGGTGGTTAGTGGTAGTTCAACAGTTTGCAAAACTGGAAGCGGATGGTCTCATATTCGCTGGCCGGTTTCGTTTCCGGCAGCCTCAAAAACTCTGCAAGAGTCAGCGATCGCCCAACTGCACCTGTCATTTTGCCAGTAACAGAAAATAGGCCAGTGACCCGGTTACACTGCCATCAAACGGTAGTGATATCCTTTTCTTTCTCAGCCAGGAGCTCGTCTACTTTTGCAATGTATTTGTCCGTCAGCTTTTGAACTTTGTCTTGCAGATCCCGTGCTTCATCTTCGGAAATATCACCGGCCTTCTCCTGCTTGCGCACAGAGTCCACTGCATCCCGGCGAATGTTACGGATGGAGACTTTTCCCTCTTCAGCGAATTTGGCGGCAAGCTTGACTAACTCTTTGCGGCGATCGCTGGTCAATGGTGGAATGTTCAACCGAATCACTGAGCCATCGTTGTTAGGAGTCAGCCCCAGATCAGACATCTGGATGGCTTTTTCAATCAGGTTCAGGCTGCTGCGGTCAAACGGTTGAATGGTAATGGTCGAAGCATCGGGAGTGTTGATACTAGCCAAAGACTTGAGCGGAGTTGGCGCACCGTAGTACTCAACCATGACGCGGTCAAGAAGAGACGGATTGGCTCGTCCGGTGCGGATAGTATTGAAAGACCGTTGAGTCGCCTCAACTGCCTTGTGCATATGATCTTCAACATCAGCTAACTTCACAGAAACCTCCGACAAGCGTTCCAATCGGTTCTCCCATCACCGCTCGGCGAACGTTGCCCTTCACTGAGAGGTCGAAGACAATGATGGGAATATTGTTGTCCTTACATAAGGATATGGCAGTACTGTCCATAACCCGCAGTTCTTGAGTCAAAATATGCCCATAGGTCAGTGTCTGAAAGCGACGAGCCTGAGGGTTGACTCGCGGATCGGAGTCATACACTCCATCTACCTTTGTTGCCTTAAATAGCACATCTGCCCCAATTTCAGCCGCACGCAGAGCTGCTGTTGTATCTGTGGTGAAGAAAGGGTTGCCAGAACCAGCCCCAAAAATAACGACCCGCCCCTTTTCTAAGTGGCGAATCGCTCGTCGCCGAATGTAAGGCTCGGCAACTTCCTGCATAGAAATCGCGGTCTGTACTCGTGTCGGTACATCAATTCGCTCCAGCGCATCCTGGAGAGTCATAGCGTTCATGACAGTAGCAATCATGCCGATGTAATCAGCCGTTGCCCGTTCCATCCCGGCGGCCGCACCTTTCACTCCTCGAAAGATATTGCCACCACCAACCACAATTGCGACCTGGACGCCGCTGGCGACTACATCCGCTACTTCCTGGGCAATATCTTGCACGATAGTTGCGTCAATTCCGTAGGGGAGATCGCCCATCAGGGCTTCACCGCTTAACTTAAGCAGAACCCGCCGGTAAACTAATCCCATGTAGTGACTACTTTCTCAACTCCAGTCTATTCTCAACCTAAGATAGCACTAAGATGCGGATTCTCAGGAAAACCCTGGGTGGATGCACCATTCGGTAGACCTAACAGGGTAATAATAAGCGGCGCTAGCCGCCATCACTAACGACTCAAAAATCATTATGATTTGGGCACTACTCACCATTCGATAGGACAGAGTCCAGTGAGCTGATAGGGGACGGAGGCTGTAAGAAGCTAGTGTTCTGCCAGGAAAATTTTGACGGGTCGCAGACCCTCAAAATTTAACACCCATCAACTTCCTGGGTATTCGCTAACTGTCAAATTCAATTTGACAGAGTACTAGGGCCGGGGGGATAGGGGCTACGTTGGGAGGGAATAGTAAAAAGCCACCGCTGGAAGGGGGCTAGGAACCGGGGGAATAGGGGCTAATGCTATCTGTGAGGTATTTTGGCTGAATCAAGTCTGCCATTTGACTGAGCAGCCAACAGGTTCGGTACTGGTGGGGATGATGGCTTCACCACTGAGAACTTTAGCGATCGCCTCCCGTAAGTAAGGCACCCGCACGGCATCTGGCTCGTTGGGGTTGTCGTCAATGCAGCCGCTATAGCATAGAACCCCTTCCTGGTTCAGTAGAAACACATGGGGTGTTTTCTTTGCTCCAAAGGTTTGGGCCACGTCCTGAGTCTCATCTCGCAGATAGGGAAAGTTGAGTTGATTGGTAGAGGCAAATCCTTTCATGTTTTCAAAGCTGTCTTCAGGAAATTGCTCCGCATCGTTAGAGTTAATGCCAATCAGGGTAAACCCCTGGTTCTCAAAATCGGCCTGAATTTGCTTGAGGCGATCAAGATAGAGCCGCACATAGGGGCAGTGATTGCACATAAACACAACTCCAATGGCTCGAAACCGTTCAAGGTAGCGGGCAAGATGATGAACTGAGCCATCAATTCCCGGTATCTCAAAATCTGGAGCGTATCCACCAATCAAAGTGCTAGTTGTTTCCATATTTAGCCAGGTAAGGGGAAGGGGTAAAGGAGGTGATTGGTCAGGTGCCTGGTGTCGTTTATTGCTGATATTGCTGACCGACAATTAACCGCTTCAATTACCAACCTTTTGCAAAGGCCTGATATCCAATAAGTTTATAAACCAATTTGGCAGCGGTGAACTCTGAAACTACAGAATCGGTGACCGGTGCTAGTTCCATGACGTCGCAGCCAATCACTTCATGATTTTCAAAGATGCGTTGCAAAAAGGTGAGCAAGGCATACCAGTTCAGACCACCCGGTTCAGGGGTACCAACACCGGGGATCAGGGTGGGATCGATGCCATCCAGGTCGATGGTGATAAATACCCTGGGTGTCTGGATGCTGCTCAATGCCCGTTCCATCCAGTCGGGCTGAGTGGCAATTTCGCGTGCCCGGATGACCGCCAGTTGCTTTTCTTTGATCAGGTCGGCTTCTTCTTTGCAAATACTGCGAATGCCGATTTGAACCGTGGGTAGCCCCATGTCTACGATGCGCCGCATGACACAGGCATGGTTGTGAATGGAGCCTTCGTACTCATGCCTGAGGTCACCGTGGGCATCAACCTGGACAACGGTGAAAACTTCTCCGGGGTACGCCTGCCGGTAAGCTTCTACGATGCCCGTTGTGATGCTGTGTTCCCCACCCAGCGAAATAACGAATTTGCCCTCTTTGACCAGTTTGTAGACGGTTTCCTGAGTGGCCTTCAGCATCTCTTCGGCGGTGACTTTGCTGTGATTGCGGGTATCCGCGATCGCCCCATGGGTCCAGACCCCCACTTCCCATAGCTCACGATCCAGCTCTTCATCATAAACTTCCACCTGCTGAGAAGCATTCAGAATCGCGGCTGGACCATTCTCACAACCCCGACGGTAAGTCGTGGTGGCTTCGTAAGGAATGGGCAGAATCACTGCACGGGCATTGGCGTAATCCGCTGTAAAGTCAGAACCGAGAAACGGCAAATCGGAAACAGAAGTTTGCACCAGCATGGCAGAAACCAATCAAGCAACACTCAATCCTGACACAAACTCTGGTGAATCGGCTACTGGGGGAGTGGGGATAAGGAGGAAGGGAAGGGGAAGGG
>JAIMBL010000154.1 GCA_023511615.1 Leptolyngbyaceae cyanobacterium HOT.MB2.61 | reverse complement strand
CGCAATGCGCACAATTTCCCGCTGGACTTGGCAGCAGGTGAAGCAACTCCGGTTGCACTTTCGGCTCCTGCCATCAACGGTTAATTGCATTCTGATTTAGTGATCCATTAGTGATCCAGGCGCCTCCATCAGGGGGCGCTTTTTGGGGGAGCGATCGCGGAAACCCTACAACTGCAACTGTAGTCAGTAGCCAATTACGCCGCTTTACTCCACAAAACCATGCAAGAACCTCGTTTCTTCCGTTTTATTAAATCTGCGAATGCCTTAATTTTCTTTGGAGTTGGGCTACTCCTGCTGGGTGTATTGGGTTACACTGCTTACCAGATTTATCGAGAGACCCTTAGAGACCGCACAGCGTCTGGTGTGGTTAACATTGCATCTCCAAACCAGAACACGAAAACTCAAATGAGTCTGGGGACATTTGCATCTATCGAAGGCACATTCTATTACTTAGCGCCGATTAACGTTGAGCAAGAATACCGGCAGGGCTACTATGACAAAGCTACCTCCAGTACGCGCAACTACTTAATACTGAATACTGCCGACAAATCAGCGGTGCGTCTGGTTCCCAGAAACGATTTGCTATTCGTGCATGTTGAGAAATTAGGCCAGAAGGATAAAGCTGGCAAACTGATTAAGGCTGAGGGACTCATGTACGAAGTTGTAAAAGTCGATTCCAATGGGGATGACCGTCTGACTGAAACTGACCAAAAGGCGATCGCACTGTCTGAGGTGTCTGGCAAGAATTACACAGAACTGTTGCCAAACGTGGATCGTGTGCTCGGTAAGGTGCAAATTGCCCCTGCTAAAGTGATGCTCATTTATACAATCGGCAATCAAAATTTTGTGGCAGAGATAGATGTGACAGCCCGTCAGGTGGTGTCGGCCCAGAAACTACCAGCGATTGAATGAGATCAATCTTCCATCCCTTCTCCTGCAAAGGCTCTGACTCTTCGTTTGTTTAAATGTCCCCTGAAGCTTTAGACTGGGAAATGGTCTTTATGATGTATTCCCAACTACTAGGCTAACCGTGCGAAGAATTGTGATTGCTGGCAACTGGAAGATGTATAAAACCCAGGCAGAAGCGCTGGAGTTTCTTCAAGGCTTTATTCCGCTGTTAAGCGAAACACCTGAAGAGCGGGAAGTGATACTATGTGTTCCCTTCACTGCCCTGGTTAGTCTATCCCAAAGTTTGCATGGCAGTCGGATTCGGCTAGGTGCTCAAAATGTTCATTGGGAGAAGGAAGGGGCTTATACCGGAGAGATTGCTGCCCCTATGCTGACGGAAATTGGAGTTCGGTATGTCATTGTTGGGCATAGTGAGCGACGCCAGTATTTTGGCGAAACGGATGAAACCGTTAATTTGCGCTTGAAGGCAGCTCAGGCTGCCGGGTTAACTCCAATTCTTTGTGTGGGTGAAACCAAGCAACAGCGAGATGCGGGGGAAACGGAATCCGTAATTTTCAATCAACTGGCTGAGGACCTGGTCGATGTAGACCAGACGAATTTGATTATTGCCTATGAACCAATCTGGGCGATTGGAACGGGTGACACCTGCGAATCCCTTGAGGCAAACCGAGTCATCGGGTTAATCCGTAAACAGCTAACCAATCCAGATGTTCCCATTCAGTATGGTGGTTCGGTAAAGCCAGATAATATCAATGAAATTATGGCTCAACCAGAAATCGATGGAGCTTTAGTTGGAGGTGCTAGTCTGCAACCTGCAAGTTTTGCCCGCATTGTAAACTTTCAGTAGTTGCAACTCAATAGGAAATGGTTGCTTGCGTTAGCAGAGAAGTTCTAAGTAGGTAGACATAGTTAATTGGAAGAAAGGGGGGAGGGGGAGTTCCCCCCAGCAGGGGGTTTCACCCCCTCCACTCCCAAAACCATCTTTAATTGAGTGGCACCCAGCTCTTACGTGATGGCCTGATGAAGGTTGCCACAGGTTTAGAACCCAACCTTGCAACTCTTTAGGCTAGTTGTTGCGCTGCTTTAAGCTTGTTGTTGAAAGATTAGTACAGTGAGAAATGCTATGGGGTCACTGTAGTTACATCCGTGGTTCTTTCTCTTATCATAGCAGTTGGCCTTAAAAACAGTAAAAACAGAGATTTTACTGAAGCTTATTCGAAGTCTTGATGAAGAAGTGGATTGTAGCCAGGAAATTTCAGGAAAATGTCTTAAAAGTGATGTAGGTTATGTTGGCACTTGATTTGGGTCACTAACCTGTCCAAACTCTAGTCCATATACTAACAGCTAAGTTAAAGCTCCCTATTGTCAACAATCCGGCGCTCTTGCGTGAACTTTTTGGGGTGCAATCATCAGCGCAAGCGTTACGCATGCCACGCAAGCTTAGAAAACCTGTGTCTGTCAAGAGTTCATTACGGAACTCTAAGCGGTGTTTTCTAGTCCAAATTGGCGGGAACAATAACACTACAAAGTTGACTGAAGCCCATTCTTACCTGGAGCCACTGAGACGAGCATTATGCCAGCATCATCTTTTTACGCTGAAGTAGACTTTGACGAACAACTCTATACCCGGAGTTTTCAGTCAGACGGTTCTGCTGATAATGATGGAACCGTAGATGACCTGATGGGTCTAGAGATGGAATATGCAGACTCAGCCAGCTTCCAGCGGGCGGCGAGTCGTCGCACTACCGACCTGGTGCGTCTGTACCTCCAGGAGATTGGTCGGGTGCGCTTGTTAGGACGGGATGAAGAAGTCTCTGAAGCTCAGCGGGTGCAGCGTTATATGCGTCTGCTAGAAATGCGGGCAGAGGCTGCACAAAAGGAAACGGGTCCCATTCAACGCTATGTCCAGCTGATTAATGCTCACGATCGTCTCACCGCTCAGCTGGGTCATCGCCCTTCGCTAGAACGATGGGCTGCTGAAGCTGGGGTTACAGTTGCCGATTTTAAGCCTATTATGGCAGAAGGAAAGCGCCAGTGGGCAGAGATTGCTGGTCTTCGGGTGGAGGAACTAGAACAAATCCAGTCAGAAGGCATTCAGGCAAAAGAGCATATGATCAAAGCGAATCTTCGCCTGGTGGTTTCTGTCGCAAAGAAATATCAGAACCGGGGCCTGGAACTGCTCGATCTAATTCAGGAAGGAACTCTGGGGCTAGAACGGGCGGTTGAAAAATTTGACCCTACGAAAGGGTACCGTTTTAGCACCTATGCCTACTGGTGGATTCGTCAGGGCATTACGCGGGCGATCGCAACCCAGAGCCGCACCATCCGCCTGCCTGTCCACATCACCGAAAAACTGAACAAGATTAAAAAGGCCCAGCGCAAGATTTCTCAAGAGAAGGGCCGTACTGCCACAATCGACGACATCGCCCTGGAACTGGAGATGACCGCTCCGCAAGTCCGGGAAGTTCTGTTGCGGGTGCCGCGCTCGGTTTCGCTGGAAACCAAGGTTGGAAAGGAGAAAGATACCGAACTGGGGGACCTGTTGGAAACCGATGATGTTTCCCCAGAAGACACGCTCATGCGGGAAGCTCTCCGCCGGGACTTACAGCAGCTTCTAGCAGACCTGACCAGTCGGGAACGGGATGTGATTCAGATGCGGTTTGGTTTGGGGGATGGCCATCCCTATTCCCTGGCGGAGATTGGGCGGGCTTTGGACCTTTCAAGAGAACGAGTGCGCCAAATTGAGGCAAAGGCACTGCAAAAACTACGCCAGCCCAAACGCCGCAACCGTGTGCGTGACTACCTGGAGTCCTTGAGCTAGTGTTCCGCCAGGAAAATTTTGACGGGTCTACGACCTGTCAAAATTTAACCTCCATCAACTTCCTGGGTATTCGCTAACCGTCAAATTCAATTTGACAGAGTACTAATTATCCTTCTGATTCAAGCCTGGATTCGGACCAGTAGAAACGGGGTTTCTTCTTGAAACTCCGTTTTTTAGTGGGTTTTAGAGCGGTAGTTATTGTGGTTGGGGCGGAGTGCAGGGGGTCCAGCCCTGGCTGGGGACGAAGCCCCCATCCTCTTTAATTGCAATGTCCTAACGCACTTGCGTAGAGCCATAGCCTTTTTGAATCATCAATGAAATCTGACTCTCTTGCAGAAATAGGGGCTTATTGATGGACAGAGATTTGCAAACCTCTGTTGGGGCTCGTACTCGCCCATTAGCAGAAAGTATCCCTTTTTAGAAGCAATTCTCAATAAGCAATCTTAGTTGAAAATCAAAATTTGATTGTGTATCATTCTCATCAGATGAGCATTCTTGAGAAGATTATGATAGCCCCTCCTTACACTGCCGCTTCACTTAAGGCTGAACTGAATGAGAAGGGCTGGCGCTTAACTCCTCAGCGAGAGAAAATTTTGCATATCTTCCAGAACTTGCCTAAAGGAAATCATCTTAGCGCTGAAGACCTTCACAACACCTTGCAGCAAGAAGGGGAAGCGATTAGCCTTTCAACCATTTATCGAACGCTAAAATTGATGGCTCGCATGGGAATCCTGCGAGAGTTGGAGCTGGCGGAAGGGCACAAGCATTATGAATTGAACCAGCCCTATCCCTATCATCATCACCATTTGATTTGTGTTCGGTGCAGCAAAACGATTGAGTTTAAAAGCGACCCTGTTTTGAAGATTGGTGCGAAGACTGCACAGAAAGAGGGCTACCATTTGCTGGATTGCCAGTTGACGATCCATGCGGTGTGCCCTACCTGTCAGCGATCGCTCCTACCCATTTAAGTTCGGCGAGTTGAAGAATGGGTGGATGAATCGTATTCCCATCCACCCATCCAATTCTATGGTTCCAATCAGGATTAACGGTTACAGTTTGTCCGCTAGAAGTCTCTATGTCTAACCTGGGCATCGAATCCATAAGCCCGGAGAACATCAGCTCTTACTTCAGCGGGTTCGCGATTAGAAAATGAACCGGCATTAATAAATGTGCCCAAACGGGAATCCGCAAGAAATGCTCCTGGGGAAAATCTGCGGACAAGGGCCAATTCTTGCAGGTTATCTCCTGGTATGGCAACAACGTAGCGCAAACATTCTACATCAATTGGGGGACGAATAACAATTGGAGGCTGGAAGGAAGGAGGACAGAAGGACGGAGTGCAGCTAGGTCGTTCTACCACAATAGGGGGAGCAGGGCGAACTGGCTTGGGGCAGCTAGGTCGTTTGCAACTGGAAGACACGATTCGCCTGGGGTGGTGCGTTACTGAGCGGTAATGGCGTCCACCGCAGCACGAGCGCCCCCCCGCAGCGGCAATTTCTGGTGTCAATAGAATTACTGAGGGGGCTAGGAGCAGGGCTGTCAAGCTGACAACACCTGCCAGTTGCTTCCGCACTGAGTGCCTGGAGCCAGCAATAGAAGAATGCACATCAGGAACTCGGCTGGCGCGAGCAGAGTGCAGAAAGGCAAAGATTTTCATAGCTTTCCCACAGAAATTTGGACTGGCAAGCCTTAAAGGCGGCTATATAGTCTATTCTTTATCAAAAGTCTAGATTTATCAATTGTGCAACTAAAATTAGTTGCAAAAATCGAATGAATGCGCGACTAATCTTCAAATTGATGAGTGCGTCTTCAAATATCTAGATTGGCTTAAACGGGCAATTGCTGGGGTTTCTGGGAGATAGCGATTGACCAACCACTGCTACAGACTACAAAGGACTGGCCATCTGCAACCCTCTATTGGGGGATATTTTTGCTAGTTAATGGGTAGAAGAAGCGGTCAGTTTGCTCGCTCAGTATAACCAGATTTAATCCAGCCTTCTTGCCCGCTACTTTCAACTCTCACCTTCTGCCATTCTCCGTCCGGACTATCTTCAAGAATGATGATTGATTCGTTGTAATCGACACCACCAATCCGTTCAGCATAGCGATCAGGGTTTTCGCGCAGGTTCAGCCCTTGCGATAAAATGATACGAGCTCGATAGCCCGATGCCTCCCTTTTTTGAGGAGAGGGAGTTGGACTGGGAGAGGGGCTGGGGGTGGGACTGGAGGTAGGTTTGGCGGCAGCGGGGTTGGCCTGGGCAGCCTTCACAGGCTTCGCCTGGAGAGAAGGATTAGGAGAAGGATTGTCGTTCGGAAAGATGGGTTTTGGAGGAAGAGCGGTGAACTGGGCGATGACATACTGGGCGGCAATAAAGCTACCAGAGGCAATCAGAACTACTGCCAGAAAAACACCGCTGAGTACTTTGACCAGATCTGACCAGCTCATAACAATCACCCAGAGAATGGTTTTGGCTGCAATTGTATAGTCAGTGCAGGAGTTTGTTGCATCGAATTCGGCGGAGGCTAATCGGGTTGTTGCATTTGACGCTGAATCCGGTTGCTGAGGCTGCTGTGTTTGGAGGCGAGACGGGCTTTGCCAGCCGCCGCCCATTCTTGTAAGAACTGAATTTGTTCCTGGGCTGTCCTTGCCAGGGGAACGATCTGGCTGGCGGCTTCCAGGATGTCATCGGTGGTGAAGTCTCGATTCTGGCTGAAGCCGATGTGCATAGCTTCGATTAAGGTTTGCTCAATTTCGGCACCGGAAAAGTCGGGGGTTTCGTAGGCGAGGCGATCGAGGTCGTATTGCTTCAAGTTATGGGGACGCAGGCGGGAGAGATGAACAGAGAAAATGGCTCGTCGCTCTTCCTGGGTTGGCAGACCGACGAAGAAGATTTCGTCGAAACGCCCTTTACGAAGCATTTCTGGCGGCAGGGACTGGATGTTGTTTGCGGTAGCAACGACGAAGACGGGGGAGGTTTTTTCGGCCATCCAGGTGACAAAGGTGCCAAAGACGCGGCTGGTGGTTCCAGCATCGCCTTTACTATCAACACCAGAAAAGGCTTTATCAATTTCATCGATCCAGAGAATGCAGGGAGCCAGAGCTTCTGCCAGTTGAATCATTTGACGGGTGCGGGATTCGGATTCCCCGACTAGTCCAGCAAACAACCGTCCGACGTCCAGACGCAGCAGAGGCAGGTGCCAGTGATGGGCGATCGCTTTTGCTGTCAGAGATTTCCCAGTTCCCTGAATACCCACCAGCAGCAATCCCCGTGGATGGGGTAAACCATATTGCCGTGCCCGTTCGGAGAAGGCTCCCCCCCGACGCAGGAGCCAGTCTTTCAGGTTATCTAATCCACCAATGTCGGAAATGTTAGCAGTAGTGGGATAGAAGTCGAGAATCTGGGTTTGACGAATGGTTTGCCGTTTCTCCTCCAGAATCAGGTCAACGTCTTCGGGACGGAGTTCGCCATGGGTGGCGATCGCCCGTGCCAGAACGCGACGAATTCGCTCCATTGACAATCCCTGGCAGGAACGCACCAGGTCATCTAGAGTGCGGCCTTCGAGGGTGTGGCCGGTTGTGGCCAGCAAGCGTTCGACCTCAACTCGAATTTCCGTTGCCAGGGGCAAAGGAAAATCCAGAACAGTCAGTACTTCACTTAATTCGTCAGGAATTGTGATTTGGGGAGAAACGAGAATGATGTTTTTGGGTTGGGATTTGAGGATACGAGCCAGGTTCCGCAACTTACGGGAAATCGAAATATCCTCCAAAAAGCGATGAAAGTCTCGCAGGATAAAGATGGCTGGTGCAGTGGCTGGCAATTTTTCAACGAATTCCAGAGCTTGCAATGGATTTCGCTTACCAAAGCCTTCGTCATTGGGGTTTCCCTGGTAGCCATCGACAAAATCCCAGATGTAGACCGTCCGGTTGCCGAGTTGTTTGGCCGAGTGGGCGATCGCCGCTTCAATCCGCTCTTCCTCACGGGTGGGAATGTAAATCAGCGGGTAGCGGGCACGCAGGAGTAACTCAAACTCATCGCTAAAGCTCATAAATGCAAGCCCCGAAAGCAGGTTGAATCAGAGTTCTTGATTTCCTCACTTTACCCCAATGCTTGGGCTACACGGTGACAGTGTGATGGAATTGGTTGGCTGTGGCGATCGCCTTCGCACTTTGGGAGCAGAAAACGTTACAAGAGAAGAGGATGCAAAGTTTATCCGCTCGCCAAATCCTTAATTCATGACTGTTTCTCCCTTCACGACTGAACGCCTTTTATTTACTCCAGCCAAGCCAATTGACGCTGCGGTACCAGTTATCTTTGCATTTCCCAACGAGTACAGCGTTGGGATTACCAGTTTAGGCTATCAGGTGGTGTGGGCAACGCTGGCCTCTCGACAGGACTTGCAGGTAAGCCGACTGTTTACCAATGTCTATGAACCATTGCCATCCCAGCCTGAATTACTAGGTTTCTCGCTGTCCTGGGAACTGGACTATGTGAACGTTTTGGGATTGATAGAGTCACTGGGGTTACCGATTTGGGTACGGGAACGAGCTTCCCACTTTCCCTCGAAAAAGTATCCTCTGGTTTTTGGTGGTGGGCCTGTATTGACGGCCAACCCGGAGCCGTTTGCGGATTTCTTTGACGTGATTTTGCTGGGAGATGGGGAACTGCTGCTAGAGGAATTTATCAATGCCTATCAGGAAGTGCGGGAAGCGGAGCGAGGAACCCAGTTGCGGCATCTGGCTAGGGTACCGGGCATTTATGTGCCCAGTTTGTACGAAGTGACCTATGACGGAGAACGGGGGGCAGTGAAGGCGATCGCTCCCATTGAACCCGACCTTCCCACCATCATCGAAAAGCAGACGTACCGGGGCAATACCCTGTCAGCCTCGACTGTTGTAACGGAGAAAGCCGCCTGGGAAAACATCTACATGGTGGAAGTGGTACGGAGTTGCCCGGAGATGTGCCGCTTTTGTCTGGCTAGCTACCTGACATTGCCGTTTCGAGTGGCCAGTGTGGAGGATTCGCTGATTCCAGCGATCGCCCGTGGGCTGGAGGTAACGGATCGAATTGGTTTACTGGGAGCCTCCGTGACTCAGCACCCAGAATTTGACCATCTGCTGGACTATTTCAACCGTCCAGAGTATGACCAGATTCGCCTCAGCATCGCTTCCGTGCGGACGAATACCGTCACTCCCAAACTGGCGGAAACCCTGGTGAAACACGACACCCGCTCCATCACCATTGCCGTTGAAAGCGGCTCTGACCGTCTGCGTCAGATGATCAACAAAAAGCTGACCAACGATGAAATAATTCAAGCGGCAATAAACGCCAAAGCTGGAGGGCTGAGCCATCTGAAGCTGTATGGAATGGCAGGCGTTCCTGGCGAAGAACCCAACGATCTGGAACAAACCGTGGCCATGCTGCAAGCGATTAAGAAAGCGGCTCCTGGCTTGCGGCTGACGTTTGGGTGCAGCACTTTTGTACCGAAGGCTCACACGCCCTTTCAGTGGTTTGGGGTGAATGCCCAAGCTGAGAAGCGGTTGCAATGGTTACAGAAGAAACTGCGCCCAATGGGAGTGGATTTCCGCCCGGAGAGCTATCACTGGTCAGTCATTCAGGCTTTGCTGTCGAGGGGCGATCGCCGCCTCTCCCGATTACTGGAACTGACTCGTCACTACGGAGATTCCCTGGGCAGTTACCGTCGAGCCTTCAAAGAACTGCGAGGTCAACTGCCTGACCTGGAATTTTATGTTTATTCAGACTGGCCGCCGGAGCAGGTCCTGCCCTGGAGTCATCTTCGAGGGCCACTGCCTCAGGCCACACTGATTAAACATTTAGCAGCGGCCACCGAGTATTTCGGGGCATCCGTTTCCCAACCAAAGCCATTAGGCGTTGCTGATTCCGGGGGATGAATTCAGGATTGGATGAATTGAAACTTCCTTCCAATTCATCCTGCTATGCAGCACCCCCAGCCATTAAGCGTTAGATGATGCTCCATGCAAACAACTGCCGAATTTTTCTGTGCCTGCTGTGGCGAAGAAAACACCACCTTTGTTGACCTGAGCGCGGGTGGTTATCAGTCCTACGTCGAAGATTGCCAGGTGTGTTGTCGTCCAAATGTTCTTTACCTGCGAGTGAATGAAGACACCCTGGAAGTCGAAATTGATAGTGAATTTGAGGGATGATGCAAGGGGGCGATCGCCCCTGAATCGTCCTCAAATCAAATACGCATGAACTGATATCAGTTGGCAAATCCTAACTTTTGAAATTTTTGCAATTCTTATCATTGCCCCCACTTTTCCCCACAAATTCCACACCCTTTCCACAAAGCAAACAAGCCTTCTCCACACCTTCTCCACAGGTTTTCCACAACTTGAAATGACTTTTCCACAGGTCGAACGCATCAATCGAGCTTTGAAGCTTTTTCGATGAGCCCGCAAAAAAACGAGAGAAGCATTCGATTTGCCCCAGTTTTTGTTAAGGAAAGTAACGGAAAATCACTTGAAACCTCGATTCTTTCGTTGCGGTTTTGAGTGACTTAAGCTCTTCGTAACATTTCGCAGCATTGACAACAGCCCTGCGGCAACTGCAAAATGATGCGACCAACTTGAAAGCGCGCTGACCCAAATTTGCTAGAACCTGCCTCCAAGCATCGATTGGAAGCCAGGTTTCAAAGGAGGGCTGGCTTGCGCTACTTTTGGCTGCACTGATCAGCCGACTTTTTCCTTATCGAACCATTCACCACCCAATATGGGAGTTAAGGCTTCTATGAACAGTACGGTCAGCCTCCTTGTTGAAATCCCCGAAGTGTTACACGAATCCCTCAGAACCTATCTGGAAATGCGCCCCGACTGGGACCAGGACCGGGTCTTTACAGCGGCCCTATCCCTGTTTTTGCTGCAAAACCGGGGAACTGAATCCTCTCCAGAAAAGCTGTACCAACGTCAGGCATCACGCATCTATCTAGACACGATGTTCAAACGTCCGGTTGGACAAAATAACTAATCCTTATGGCCTACCAGATCTCAGCAACGAAACTTCAAGCATACCAACGCTGCCCCTATGCCTACTACTTGCGGTACGAGCGGAAGTTAACGACCAATGAATTTTTTGGTTCAGCGGCATTAGGAACTGCCCTGCATCAAGCCCTTGCCCAATGTCATCGAGACTGGCATTACCGCCATCCGCTGCCCGATCTCCGCTGGGTGCATCATTGCTGGCGACAGCACTCTGCTGGTTTAACAGCCAGTCAGGTTTCAGAAGGATTGGAGATTCTGGAGAACTATTATCACAACTTTATCGCCAGTGAGGTGGCACTGACCCAGCCACTAGCAGTAGAGGGCAAAATTCAGGGTTACTTACAGGTTGAAAATCTGGAGTTCCTGATTGTGGGGCGGTATGACCGACTCGACTTTCTTGCCGATGGGTTGGAGCTAATTGACTACAAATCAAGTCGAGAGGCGAAACTACCGGATGAGATGGAGATGGATATTCAAATTGGGCTGTACTACCTGGCCCTGGAGCAGACCTATCAGCAAAGTTTGAAGTATCTCAGTCTCCTGTTTCTGCGAACTGGTGAGAAGATCCGGTTTGAGGCGACGGAGGCACACAAGGAACGGGTGCAGGAGATGATTAGCAATCTGGCGGTGCGACTGCGTTATGACCGGGGCTGGGATGCCACACCAGGCGAGCAGTGCGATCGCTGCACCTTTGCCCGCTACTGTTCTGCGGTTACGGCTAACCCCGCCCCTCTCCCAGAAACCCATGCTAAATCTCAACTTCAGTTGGTATTGAACCTTTAGAGAGAGTCATGAGC
The DNA here is from genome assembly GCA_023511615.1 of Leptolyngbyaceae cyanobacterium HOT.MB2.61. Lineage (GTDB taxonomy): Bacteria > Cyanobacteriota > Cyanobacteriia > Leptolyngbyales > Leptolyngbyaceae > Leptothermofonsia. Next base: position 1,260 of record JAIMBL010000154.1, on the reverse strand, counting down.
TTTAAGTTTTGAGTTATGAGTTAAGGGGTTTCGACTCAGAACTCATACCAGTTCTCTGTGAGGTTGCACATAACTCTGACCCCTCCCAACCTCCCCTTGTCAAGGGGAGGTGCCGCAGGCGATAGGGTTGATCTACGCTGCTTTACAAGGAATTGACATCAACACTCAACACTTTCTCAAGGAACTGCTCATGGAAACACGAGAACTCGGCACCTCTGGTATTCGCATTACCCCTATCATCACGGGTACCTGGCAGGCAGGAAAAGCAATGTGGGTGGGAATTGAAGATGCGGAAACCATTAAAGCAATTCGGGCCGCCTTTGAAGCTGGCATTACAACCGTAGATACAGCGGAGGTGTATGGTCAGGGGCATTCAGAACAAATTGTGGCAGAGGCCCTTTCCGATGTACGAGATCAAGTGGTTTATGCCACGAAAGTGTTTTCTAATCACCTCAAGTATCAGCAGGTTATTGATGCCTGCGAAGGGTCTCTCAAACGGCTGAAGACCGATTACATCGATCTTTACCAGATCCACTGGCCTGCTGGAACCTATGGCAGCGAAGTCGTGCCGATTGAGGAGACAATGAGCGCTTTGAATGACCTGAAGCAGCAGGGGAAGATTCGGGCAATCGGCGTTTCCAACTTTTCCCGGACTCAACTAGAAGAGGCTGCTCAGTATGGGCGCATTGATAGTTTACAACCCCCCTATTCCCTATTCTGGCGATATGTTGAGAAAGAAACGGTTCCCTACTGCATTGAAAACAAAATCTCTATCCTGGCCTACTCTGCAATGGCACAGGGGCTACTCACGGGCAAATTTGGTCCCAATCACCAGTTTGCGGAAGGCGATCACCGGGCGAAAAACAAGCTGTTTCAGGGCGAAAACTACGTCCGTGCCCAGCAAGCTCTTGAAAAGCTGCGTCCAATTGCAGATCGCTACCAGACTAGCCTGGGTAACTTGGCACTGGCATGGCTGATTGCCCAACCTCAAACCTGTGCCATTGCCGGAGTTCGCAATGCTCAGCAGGCAGTTGAGAACGCGAAAGCCGCTGATATCCGCCTGTCTGAGAGGGACTTAGCAGAGATTGATGCGATCGGACGTTTGGTGACCGATCATCTTGACGACAATCCTGTTATGTGGAACTGGTGATAGGTCCTCCTGGCTTGTCGGTGAAAGAGTGGCATAAGCTACTGTTCCGTCAGGGAAATTTTGACGGGTCGCAGACCCTCAAAATTCAACCTCCATCAACTCCCTGGGCA